>JAJNPX010000322.1 GCA_021155145.1 Acidisarcina sp.
GCCGAGACCTATTACAACTCGTGGAAGATACTTCAGAATGCCCCGGCCGCCGACATTTCGGACCCGAAAGTAAAGGAGAGCCAGATCGCGACCGCCCTTCGCGGTGCGAACGATACATTCCGGTTGATGGCGCAGACCGAGCAGGTCGACGAGACCAAGCTCGAGATTGCCAAGGCCGTGATCCCCGAATACCAGAAGATCGAGACCGATGCCGCGCGGAAAGAGCTTTCGAAGCTTATCCTCGGCGACCTCTATCGCGTGACCGGCGACGCCGACAATGCCATTGCGGAATACAAGAAGGTCGTGGAGGTTTCGCCCGACAACCTCGACGCTCTCGCGGGGCTCGGACTTAGCCTCGTAAACGCAGGTTACATCAACAATAATAAAGAACAGCTTCAGGAAGGCGCCAATTACCTGCAAAAATACGCCTCGACCGCTCCGAACGGACACCGTTATAAGGACGATGCCATCGGATTGATCGAAACGCTGAAGGCCGAACAGAAGATCGCGCCGCAAAAGGTCACACCGGCCCGCCGGCGCAACTAATCTGCCCTATGTGGGAGCTTCTTATTTTGCCGCGTGCCTCATCTGCAGGTTCGCGGCATTATTTCTGTTCTTATGGATAGATCGATCCGCATCGCACGTCCTGACGACGTCGCGTCCATCCAGGAACTTATGACCGAATTCGCCCGGTTCGTCGATCTTTCCGAGGCGTTCGAGGTCACTGCCGAGAGGCTGCACGATGTGCTCTTTGGCGAGGGCGCTTTTGTCTCAGCCCTTATCGCCGAAGCCGATGGCAGACCGGCCGGATATGCGATCTACTTTCCCCATTTTTCATCTTTTCGCGGCCAGGAGGGCCTCTTTCTGGAAGACCTCTATGTTGGTGAGAAGTTTCGCGGATGCGGGCTCGGCCAGATGATGCTCCGCGAGATCGCTCGCGAGGCAAAGCAAAAGGGATTTGAGCGGATCGATTTTCAGGTGCTCGAGCGCAATCTCCGGGCGATCGAATTCTACAAGGCGCTCGGTGCGGTAAGCAACGAAGACGAGCGGCACTTCAAGTTCGACGGTCCTGCATTCGAAAAACTCGCCAACGCAGATTAGAGTACTCTCCGCCCGCTTCGGCACTACAGCCGAATTTTGGTGTCACAAACGTCCCGGCCCCGGTGTCCTACTTTCGTAAAGCAATTCTATTGCGAAAAGTTAAATACCGGAGGCATAAAAATGCGCAAGTACGCGTTCATTAGTTCAATTTCATTCGCTTTTATTCTATTTATCCTCGGCCCTGTGGCGTTGATCGCCCAGTCCGAATTGACCGGCGAGTGGACGGCCGGCCCGAGAGAGGCACGAAAGGCGAAATACGGCGATATCCTGGAAGAGGAAAATTCGCCTGAAAAGATACATATCTCGTTCTCAAGAAGAAGCGAGCACGGCAAGAATCAGCATGGTACGAGTTACGCCTACAGCGATCTCGACGGCCTTTCGGCGGCCCAGGTAAAGGGCGGCGGGCCGGTCAGCTTCCGCATTGTGCGTGAGGCCGGCACGATCGAGGCCGAGGGCAATTTTGCCAACGGGCGGGGCTCAGGCACGTTTCGCTTTGTACCGAGCGCATCGTTCGTTTCTGCTATGAGGTCGCGCGGGTTCGATTTTGAGCGGCAGGCTTCGGGATCAAAGCACAGCGACACGCTCGAAGAACGGTTATTCGCCGCCGCGACGCTGAATGTGACGACCGCGCTCGCCGACGATCTCAGGTCTGCGAATTTTGGCGATCTGGATGTCGACGACCTCTTTAAGGCGGCGATCTTCAAGATCGACGGCAAGTTCATGGCCGAGATGAAAGCGACCGGCTTTCCCGACCTCAATATGGAGGACCTCGTAAAGGCCCGGATATTCAAGATCGATGCCGAATATGTTCGCCAGGTCAAGGATATGGGGTTTGCCGATCAGGGCTTCGAAGGCCTGGTCAAGTTCAGGATCTTTAAGGTAACGCCCGAGTTTCTAAATGAGCTGCGTGCGGCCGGTCTCGACAAAATGTCTGCCGAGGATATCGTAAAGGCCCGCATCTTCAAGATCGACGGCGAATTCATTCGCCAGGCCCGGCTCCAGGAACCCAACATCTCGATGGAAGAACTGGTTCAGATCAAGATCGGCGTCCGTCGCGGGCGTTAGGTTCTTATCAATAAACCTGATTCGGAAAGAGCGGCAGTGCGGACGTTTTTAAGTCACGCATTCGCCGCTTTTCCGCGGGGATCGTCATCTGCGCGCAAAAAAGCGCGGCTATTCTCCCTTAAAGAAGGCAAAGCAGCTTCACCCGATCCAAGGCGCCCAATATTTTGGGTCTGCGCCTGAAAGCTCCAAGCGCGATCCGAAACCCGCCTCACCCGCGGCACAGAGTGCATTTTGGCCCCTTTGCGATTGATTAAATCCTGCCATTACTTGATAATCATTAGTTTTGATGTTCGCTTGAACTAATATACGTGCGCCCGGCGGCTCTCGTTACGCCAATATCGCCTCTCTCGCACATTAGCGTGAATGCCGGGGCCGCAGAAATCTATCAGACAACTATATGAACGATTACGTAATTTATTCGGTACCCGCACTCGGGATCTTGGGATTGTTGGTAATGGCGTTCAAGTCGGCCTGGGTCAGTAAGCAGGATGCGGGCGACAAGAATATGCAGGAGCTTGCCGGCTACATCGCCGATGGAGCGATGGCGTTCCTCAAAGCCGAGTGGAAGGTCCTAAGCATTTTCGTGCTTGTCACGGCCGCATTGCTAGCCTATTCGGGCACCGTCCATGAGGTCAACGGCCGCGAGATCCACTCGAGTTGGGTGATCAGCATTGCCTTCGTCATCGGCGCCGTGTTCTCGGCCACGGCCGGATACATCGGGATGAAGGTGGCCACGAAGGCAAACGTACGCACCACTCAGGCCGCCCGTACAAGCCTGAAACAGGCGCTCAAGGTGTCTTTCACCGGCGGTACTGTGATGGGCCTCGGCGTCGCAGGCCTTGCGGTTTTGGGGCTCGGCGGATTGTTCATTGTCTTTCTTGCGCTGTTCGCTGACCTTGGCGTCAATCAGGTCCGGACGGCTATCGAGGTACTGACCGGATTCTCGCTCGGGGCCGAGTCTATCGCGCTTTTTTCACGCGTAGGCGGCGGCATTTATACGAAAGCGGCCGATGTGGGCGCCGATCTCGTGGGTAAGGTCGAAGCGGGAATTCCCGAAGACGACGTTCGAAATCCGGAAACGATCGCGGATAATGTGGGCGACAACGTAGGCGACGTCGCCGGTATGGGCGCGGACCTTTTCGGATCGTACGTCGCGACCATCCTTGCCACGATGGTACTCGGGCAGGAGGTGCGCGTCACGGATGCATTCGGCGGGATGTCGCCGATCCTTCTGCCGATGGTGATCTGCGGCCTGGGTATCGTCTTTTCCATCATCGGCACCCTTTTCGTCAGGATCAAGGACGAGAGTTCGAGCGTCCAGAATGCGCTGAATATCGGCAACTGGTCGGCAATGATCCTGACCGTGATCGCCGCGTACTTCGTCGTGATGTGGATGCTCCCCGACGGCCAGATCCATTTAAGGACGACGTCATTCAACAAGATGGGCGTCTTTGCCGCGATCGTAGTGGGAACCATTGTCGGGGCGATCATGAGTTTCGCGACCGAATACTACACGGCGATGGGCAAGAAGCCCGTGAACTCGATCGTTCAGCAATCTTCGACCGGCCACGCGACCAACATCATCGGCGGCCTCTCGGTCGGTATGAAATCGACCGTCATCCCGATCCTCACTCTCGCCTCCGGCATCATGGCTTCGTACTACTTCGCAGGCCTTTACGGGGTTGCGATCGCGGCCGCAGGTATGATGGCAACGACCGCGATGCAGCTCGCGATCGATGCATTCGGCCCGATCGCAGACAACGCAGGCGGCATCGCCGAGATGAGCCAGCTTCCGCCGGAGGTCCGCGAACGCACGGATAACCTCGATGCGGTGGGCAACACGACCGCGGCGACCGGCAAAGGATTTGCCATCGCTTCCGCAGCGCTCACATCCCTTGCACTGTTCGCGGCTTTTGTCGGGATCGCGGGCATCGATCGGATCGATATCTACAAGGCTAACGTTCTCGCCGGCCTCTTTGTCGGAGGCATGATCCCGTACATCTTTTCGGCGTTGTGCATTCAGGCGGTGGGCAAGGCCGCAATGGACATGGTCCAGGAGGTCCGCCGTCAGTTTCGCGAGATCCCCGGCATTATGGAATACAAGGCGAAACCGGAGTATGAAAAGTGCGTGGCGATCTCGACCAAGGCATCCATTCGAGAGATGATGCTGCCCGGCGCCATTGCCTTGATCACGCCGGTCATTGTCGGGTTCACCTTCGGGCCGGAAGTTCTCGGCGGCCTGCTCGCGGGTGTCACCGTCTCGGGCGTGCTGATGGGGATCTTTCAGTCGAACGCCGGCGGCGCGTGGGATAATGCCAAGAAATCGTTCGAGAAGGGTGTCATGATCAATGAG
>JAJNPX010000047.1 GCA_021155145.1 Acidisarcina sp.
CGATATTCGCGAGGATTACGACGAACTGGGCCGGGTCTATATGCCGCAGGACGAATTGGCGCGGTTCGGGCTGACCAATGCAGACATAGCACACCGGAACCGAGACGAACGATTTGTCGAGTTCATGAAGTTTCAGATCGATCGGAACCGGCAAGTTTATCGAGAGGCGTTGCCCGGCATAAAGATGCTTCGTTGGCGGGGGCGGCTCGCGGTCCGCGTCTCATACGTCCTTTACAAGGCCATCTTAGGCGAGATCGAGCGGGCGAACTACAATGTTTACGCCGGCCGGGTTCGGACGAACAGACAGCAGAAGATATATCTTTCCTTAAAAGCTCTTGCCGGGGTCTATGAATAAAAAGGTCGTGGTCATCGGAGGCGGCATCGGCGGCCTAGGAACGGCAGGGCTATTTGCAAAAAAAGGTTACGACGTGACTGTGCTCGAAAAGAACGAGAACCTCGGCGGGCGTGCGAATATCTTTGAGACCGGCGGATACCGTTTTGATATGGGCCCGTCGTGGTACTTGGCGCCCGATCTATTCGAACATTTTTTCAATCTGATGGGCGAAAAAGTGGAGGACCATATGGACCTCGTCCGCCTGTCGCCGTCATACCGGATCTTTTTTAGCAAGGACCCGACGCCGCTCGATATTCATTCCGACATTGCCGTCGATTCTGCCGCCTTTGAAGCGATCGAACCCGGTTCGGCGGAAAAGCTGCGCGCATATCTGAAGCAGTCGGAATATCAATATGAGGTCGCGACGCAGCACTTCATGTACAAGAACTACGACACGGTCTTCGACTTCTTCAACCGCCGTGTGATGATCGAGGGGCAAAAGCTTTCGGTCTTTTCGAAGATGCACTCGTTCGTGTCCAAATTCTTCAGATCGCGAAAGCTGCAGCAGGTGATGGAATACACGATGGTGTTTCTCGGCACGTCGCCGTACGAAGCTCCGGCGCTCTATAACCTGATGTCGCATATGGACTTTAATCAGGGCGTGTTCTATCCGCAGGGCGGATTTTATGAGCTGATAAAGGCACTCGCACGGATCGCCGAGAAGAACGGTGCAACGCTTCGAACGAATTCGCCGGTGGCCGAGATCGTGGTCGAAAGCGGCGTTACGAAAGGCGTGATGATCGAAAGCAAGGAGTTCGTCGAGGCGGACATCGTCATATCAAATGCCGATATTCAATTCACCGAAACGAAGCTGCTCGGCGAAAAATGGAGGACGCAACCGCAGAAATATTGGGACAAGCGCGTGATGGCGCCGTCAGCCTTCATTATGTATCTCGGCGTGAACGAGCGGCTTCCTAACCTGATACACCACAATCTGCTTTTCAGCGAAGACTGGCGAAAGAACTTCGACGACATCTACAAAGATCCGCGTTTGCCGGATGAGCCCTCTCTCTATGTGTGCGCACCGAGTGTAACTGATCCGGGCGTGGCACCCGAGGGGAAGGAGAATCTCTTTGTCCTTGTTCCGATCGCGTCAGGCATGAAAATTTCCGATCAAGAAAAAGAAACGTATTCAGAAAAGGTGCTGGCGCTGATGGAGCGGGAGATGAACCTTCCCGGACTTCGTGAAAAGATCGAATACAAGCGGATCTACACGGTGGATGATTTTGCGGCGGACTACAACGCGTTCAAGGGAACGGCGCTCGGGCTGGCACACACTATCTGGCAGACCGCGATATTCAGGCCGAACAACCGGTCGAAGAAGGTGAAGAACCTGTTCTATGTCGGGGCCGGAACGAATCCGGGTATCGGGACGCAGATCTGCCTGATAAGCGCGGAGCTGGTCTTCAAACGGGTTCACGGCATCAAGACAGCCGAACCGATGACGTCGATCGACTAACGCCCGAGCAGTTTCCACGCGACGGACCAGAACAGGATAAAGCCGACCGCCGCGTTGACCAGCGGGAAATAGCGGTAAATGACAAAGACCTTATTTTCGCCCGAAGCAATGAAGGAAAGAGCGATCATAAGTACATAAACGGCGGCCAGCGGGAGTGCCAGATAACCCAAATACGGAAATGCGAGCACTCCCGAACCCACGTACATGACGAGGCAAAACAGCAGAGTTCCCGTTCTGCCGAGCAGGGCCGCGACCGTGTTCACTCTCGCCTCGCGGTCGGCGTCGATATCAGGGATGGCGGAGTAGGCGTGCATGGCCATCGTCCAGAGCCACGCGGCGGCGAAGATGCTTGGCGGCGGAAATGAGCCGGTTAGCATTTGATAGGCAAACGCACCGGGGAATACATACAGGACGTTGAAGATCGAATCAACGATCGGGATCGCCTTCGCTCGGATCGGGGGCGCCGAATAGAAAACGGAGAGGATAATGAAAACAGCGAACGATGCCCAAGCCGGTCGGACCCAGTAGTAAGCCAAATAAAGGAATGGGATGTTGAGTACCGCTATCCAAAGCCAAAGCCGACGGTGCGATTCGGGCCGGACGAGCGTTTCATACTCGGCCTTCTTCGGATTGAGCCGGTCCGTCTCCCAATCGAAAATGTCGTTCACCCCGTATATAAGTAAATTCGCGGGAAGGAGAAAGTAGAGGCCGAAAACAAGATGCTCAATTCGAAAGAGATCGTCCCGGGCCGCCGCTCCCGCCGCCAGCCCGACGAGGTACGGCCCGAAGACGTAGATCCAGAATCGCGGCCGGCTGACATTTTTTATGAATCGCAGATCGGGCATCTTTGGACTGGAAGATCCGGACAAGCTGAATACTGAAAACTAAAACCTGAAAACGGTCGAGCTAATTTTCAGTTTTCAGTTCTCACTTTTTAGTTTGTTCGGACGCAGCGCGTAATTTATTAGCATAGTGTTCGGAAGGCGCAACAAACAAATCATCGTCAGCGGACTGATCCTCGCGTTTCTAGCGATCGGGGCGTTTTTCATGGCGAACGTCGAGCTGCCGCCGTGGTCGCATTACATCTCGTCGGTTAATGTCCTGCTATTCGCTCTGCCCACGTTTTGGGCGGTGCGATGGTGGCTCGGCCGGCGAGACGGAGCGATCCTGATCGGCGCGCTCGGGCTTTATGCATTGCTGATCGAAGCATCAGCTATCATCACCGGCTTTCCATACGGGCATTTTGGGTATTCGGACCTGCTGGGTTTTCGGATTCTCGGGCTCGTGCCGTGGACGGTCGCATTTGCTTGGACGCCTCTGATCCTCGGTGCATATGCGGTAGCTGCAAATCTGTCCTCGAACCGCGCCGGACGACGGCCATCCTTCCAGGGCTGGCGCTCTCCGTGCGATGCGACCAAGTCACCCGCAAGCTCGCTGCGGAGCATCCATTGGGC
>JAJNPX010000048.1 GCA_021155145.1 Acidisarcina sp.
CGTATTCGCTCGCCCAAGCCTCGCAATACAACGGCCGCTTCCTGCCGCCCGTCGTCCTTATAAAACAAAACGGCGAACCCGAACTGGTCCGCCGCCGTGAAACTTTCGAAGATCTGATCGCCAGCGATCTTTAGAGGCTCATTGATGCGAAGGCAATTCTCGAACAGCGTCGCTAGTTCGTGTCGCTGTCCAGGCTTCAAAACAATGATGCACCAAAACAATCTTTTTATCGATCGATCAATCGACCGGCACGTCCTTCAGGATCGTCTTTAGAAAATCCAGGTCTTCAGGAGCGATGTCGATCTTCAATTCCTCGACGATGCCTTCCAGTTCGATAAGCGACGTGACCTTGATGCTTTCGTCCTTGATCTCGGTGATCGCTTCGATCCCTTTCGCGACCGAGGCGTCAAATTTTTCGGCAGACTCGTATTTTGCGTAGCGTTTAGCGATCTCGAGATAAGCGCTCGACCTCGACGCTAGCTGGGGAACCGATCCGGTGAGGTGTGCGGCTTCGTCGAGATGTGCTATCGCAGCTTCCCGTTTACCCCCCTTTTCAGCGGCATCGCTTACGCCGATCAAGGCAAACGTACGCTGTGCGTCCTCCGCGATCGCATTCAGCGATTGTCTGACCAACTCATCCTCGCCGCTCGAAGCAAATATCACCGCTATCCGCGCAAGCGATGCCATGCTCTCCGTTTCGTCCTCGATGGCTTCGGCGATCTCGATCGCACGCTCACCCTTGCCAAAATTTGCCAATTGGGCGGCGATCGACCCAAAAAGTCGAAAACGTTCCTTGCTGTTTCTTGTTTCCTTCTCGCGTTGAGACCGAAGTATGGCGTATGCTTCCTCGATCGATTCGATCGCATCGTCCTTCTGCCCGGTTTCCCAAAAATGATGGGCGTGGCCGGCCAGGCATTGGGCGGTCTGGGTCTTATCTGAGACCAGGTCGAGCGTACGGTCGGCGAGGTCCTGACTTCCGGCACGCAGAAACCCGACGGACACGGCCGCGAGAAACGCATCGCGGTGAACATTGTCGAGCTGCTCGGCATATTCGCGGGCCTTGTCGAAGGTCTCGATCGCCTTGCCGTTGCTTCCCGTTTCGTGAAAAAGCGTCCCGATCTCGACAAATGCCCTTATGCGTTCTTCATCATGTTCGATCTCGGCGGCGTCGGCCGTAGATTCCTCCAGCAAATCGGCCGCGCCATCCGTGATTCCTTCTGCAGATCGAATATGTGCGATCCCCGTGTATGCCGAGACGCGGGCAGCCGGAAATTCGATCTCCGCCATGGTCGAACGAAAGGCTTCATCGTCACCCGCCAGATACTCCCTGACCGCGATCGCGGACAAGACAAAGTCGGGATGCGGCATCGCCCCGGCAACGCGCCGAGCCTCTTCAAATTTGCCCTTATTTGCCTGGAGAATGCCGATGCGCTCGCGGCCATCCGAGCGAAGCCCCGGTTCCTCGATCGCATCGATAAGCTGCGAAGCGTACTCATCGTCATCGATCTCCGCGCACCGTTCGGCGACATGTATCAAGAGCCGATCACGCGTGAATGGGTCATCGACGGTGTTAGCGAGCTCGGCGGCCATGTCGACGTTTCCGTGTTCCAGATAACGCGTTACGACCGATGAGATCGCCTCCGCGTGCCCCTCGGCACTCTCGACGGATTCGGCAAGATAGGTCGCACACGCGAGAAGGTCTGATTCGGCCTCTTCGCGCGAGATGAAGTGTTCGGACATAAGCTCGGATAGGGGGAAGTTTGCCGGGACGCCGGTAGAACTACACGAAAACCCTTCGGAGGGTTTCAGGCCACCAATCGTTGAGGTCGGTGGCTATAGCATTAGCTCCCGCGGCCCTTAGTTGGTCCGCCGGAACCGTATTGGTCACGGCGAGAACGGGGAGATCTGCCTTTCGCCCCGCACGAACGCCGGGCGGCGAATCCTCGATCACGAGGCAGTCCTCGTGGACCATCGGCAGATGTCCGGCAGCGGTCCGGGCAAGGTCGAGTTCGCGAAAACCTCGCCTGTAACATTCGGGATCGGGTTTACATTGGCCCACCTCTTCGGCACTGATAACGACCGAAAAACAATCCGCCATCCCGACGGTCTCCAAAACGAAATCGATCTCCTCCCGCTTTGCCATGCTGACGATCCCAAGCGAGAGTTCCTTCTCGCATTTGCGCACGAAATTTACGACGCCGTCAAAGATCGGCATCGCATCGGAGACGATGTTTCGCCAGTGTTCGGTCTTTGCAGCCGTAAGTTCGAGCACGTGTTCAAAGTCGGCCGGCCTTCCCGCTTCTTCCAGGATCGACGCCACAAAGGTCTTGTCGTCCATTCCAAGCCGCGAATAATACATTTCGTCGGTGACGTCGATGCCGTCGGCACCGAATATCTCCCGGTATGCCGCATGCTGGATCGGTTCATCGTTGATGATGACGCCGTTAAAATCCATCAAAATTGCCTTGATCATACTGCCAAAATCCCGTACTCAGATCGTTCGTGCGAACTCATATATTAACTGCCCGAGGGCGATGCGGCAAAGCACCGGGCCAAGACCTCGCCCATGCCTTCAGCACCGAGGCGCGTGGTGGCATCGTAACGGCCGATCCGCTTAGCGGGTGTAGTTGTCATCGGGTGTGACGATTGTAGCCTAGTTCGGTACCAGGTCAACAGCCCGGATGCCTATTTGAGAAGTTCGGGGCCGAACATATTTCCGCGGCCGAGTATGCCGTTCGGATCGAAGGCCTTTTTCAGCTCTGCCATCTCGTTCAGATAGCGTTCGCCCATCATTACGTAGAGGTATTTAGATTTGAGCTTGCCGATGCCGTGCTCGGCGGAGACCGTTCCGCCGAGCATGATCGCCTGTGCGACGAACCGTCCGTAAAGATGCCGCGACCGCTCGGCTTCTTCGTCCGTTTTCGGCAAGAGATTCGCGTGAAGATGGCAGTCGCCGATATGGCCGAAAATGACGTAGTCGATGCCGCTTGCGTCGAGCGTTTCCTTATAAAATCGCAGGAATCCGGGGAAATTCTCATCCGGCACGGCCATGTCGGTGCCGATCTTTTTCTGTTTGTTGCGGACCACACGTTCATTGACCGAAACCGGCAACGCATGGCGAAACGCACGCATCTTTTCACGGTCCTGATCGGTCGTCGTGAACCACGAGGCGTCAATGTCGGCATTGTGCCTCTCAAGCAGATCGTTCCACGCCTCAAAGAGCTTGTCTTCGGTCGCCGCCGTGGTTTCCTGCTCGAAAAAGATCGCGCCGGCCATCCCCGTCGGTGTTTCGGGAAATTTCTCAGATATAAAGTCCAACGCTCGCTCGTCGAAATATTCGATCAACGTCGCGTCGAGGGGAACGCGGACATCCCTGTCCGCATTTTCGCCGGCGGACACGGATGTCCGCGTTCCGAACGACAACTGCTTCGCCGCCTCAACGAACGCCAACAGATCTTCATTCTTCGGGAAGAAAACGATCCCGCTGAAAAACCCTTCCGGCTTTGGCAGCAGCGATAATTCGATCTCGGTTATCACTCCGAGCGTTCCTTCGCTGCCGATAAAACAATCGATCGCGTCGAGCGGCTGCGCGTTGTAAAATCCGCTCACATTCTTGCTCACTTTTGGGCGTTCGTAGGTCGGGATCTTTGCCGTGATCGTGTTTCCACTATCGGTGTTCAATTCGATAGGTCCGCCATCTGTTGCGATCGAAGACCCGCGTTGCAGCGAAAGCTTTTCCCCATTCGGCAGCACGAGCTTTAGCCCGGTAACAAATTCACGCGTCGCGCCATATTTAAAACTTCTCGCACCCGAGGCATTTGTCGCCACCGTCCCGCCGATCTGGCAGCTCCATTCCGTCGGGTCAGGCGGATAAAAAAGGCCTTCGGCCTCTACCGCCTTTTGAAGGTCAGCAAGGACCACACCGGGCTCGACGACCGCATGCAGATTCGCTTTGTCTATCGACCCGATCTTGTTAAGCTTCTCGAGCGAGATCACCCACCCGCCAAAAGGAACCGCACCGCCGACCGTGCCGGTCCGCGCCCCCGACACCGTCACCGGAATTCGCTTTTCGTTTGCCTCGCGTAAGATATCGGCGACCTCGTCCTGGTTCTCAGGTACGAACAGCTTCTCGGCGTGCCCGCCGGGCATGTTGCTCGCATCGGAGAGGTAGTTCTGAAGATCTTCGAGTTGAGTCTTTGTCTGCATATCTTAAACGCGAATTTGGCGGATCAGGCGGATTCGGACGGATTTTCTAAAGATACATCCGAGATGATTGAACGATGGTCCACTTCGACCGCCAGGAATCGCTTCTTCTCGTTCGAAAAATATTTGCGCTTGAATTCCGGCTTTCGCCCAAAGTTGAACAGAAGGCCAATCTCAACTTCGGTTGCGCGCAGATAATTTGTCAACTGCGCTTCATGGGCGGGATGAATGGACTCTTTTGACTTAAGCTCGATCAGAATCTTTCCATTGACCAACAAATCCGCCGAAAATCTCCCAACGATCCTATCGAAATAATAAACTCCGATCGGCTTTTCGGTTTCTACTGTGAAGCCTTGATCGACAAGTTCGAGGATCATCGCATTGTGATAAACGCTCTCGATGAATCCATGCCCGAGCGTGTTGTAAACCTTGTAAAATACCTTAATTATTCGGCCGGTAAGTCCCTCTTCAAGCATATCTATCCGATGGCAAATGATATCTTATCCGTTTTTATCGGCCTAATCCGCCTGATCCGTGTTCAAAAACTGTTACCGATATTCCAGCTCCCGTTCCCTTAAATATTTCAGCTTGTCGCGGATCTCAGCTGCCTGCTCGAATTTCATCTCTTTTGCAGCGTGACGCATATCGGCTTCGAGTTGTTGAATGGTCTCTTTCAGCTTCTTTGGCGAATATTCCTCGAAGGCATCGAGGTCGAGCGGCACTTTAAAGTAATCTGCCTCATATGCAGTTACAAGTGTCGCCTCGATCGACTTGATGATGGTCGTCGGAGTGATGCCGTGTTCCGTGTTATAGGCTTCCTGGATAGTTCTGCGGCGCGCGGTCTCGTCGATCGCGTGCTTCATCGAATCGGTTATCTTGTCAGCGTAGAGTATCGCCTTTCCGCCTGAGTTCCTTGCTGCACGGCCGATCGTCTGGATAAGCGAACGCTCGGAACGAAGGAAACCCTCCTTGTCCGCATCGAGGATCGCGACGAGCGAAACCTCAGGCAAGTCGAGGCCCTCGCGAAGAAGGTTTATGCCAACCAGCACATCGAACTCACCGCGACGCAGATCGCGAAGGATCTTGATG
>JAJNPX010000049.1 GCA_021155145.1 Acidisarcina sp.
CCGACTTTTGCATCCTTTCCGAGAATGATGACCTCGGGCATCGACTTTGTCTGAATCGTCTGGGCCAAACCGGTCACCGCTGACATATCCAGTGCGGCGGCCGCGATACCCAAACCCAGAAAAACTGCCAACACACCGAAAAATATCAGGCGTTTCATAGGTTTTCCTCCTTTCCAGTCCAAAAACATTCGGAACGTTTCTATGATATTCCCGATGGGAAGCAACATTTGTGACGGCGCTCACATCGGCTTCCAATTTAATATGAAAGACGGATCGAATTCATGAATTTGAGGATCACTCGCTGGCGTCGAGCGAGTCGTTTTGGGTTCTTCTGAGGGTTGAACACATTTAGAGGGCTGGGAATCATCGCCGCGAGATAAGCGGCCTCAGACTGCGTAAGGTTTGATGCGGATTTCCTGAAGTATGTCCTCGACGCCGCCTCTGCACCGTAAACGCCGTCTCCCCATTCGATCACGTTCAGATAAAGTTCGAGGATCCGTTTTTTTGATAGGTTGCGTTCGAGAAAGTATGTATAGGCGGCTTCCCTTCCCTTTCGAAGGAAATTGCGGTCCTCACTCAAATAGAGGTTCTTTGATAGCTGTTGGGTTAGGGTCGATGCCCCGCGTTTGAAACTTGGCAGCGGCGGTATCCATTCGTCCTGGCGGTTCGAACATTCCTTCGGGGACGTCTTGTTTGCTTTTGCCTCCGCCTCGCAATCTTCACGGGCTTCCTTTTCACCTTCCTTTACAGCCTCGTCCCAGGCTTTCTGTATCGCTTCCCAATCAAAACCGTTGTGTTCGAAGAACCGCGAATCCTCTCCCGCCAGGACCGCACGCTGCAGGTGCGGCGATATCTGTTCGATCGGCGTCCAGATCATGAATTGCCTTGGCTCACGGCCTTCCGCCGCCGCTTCGCCTTTCCGGAACTCGATCATCGAGGTCGTCGTTGGGTTTTCGGTCCTAAGGCGTGAAATGCTGGGAAATGTGATCAGCTCGTAGGCCAGCCACGCAAGTAGCGAGCCTGCAAGTATGAGAAACAGGATCTTTGTCCAATACCACATTCGTAGATTTAAGCGTTCAAGCGAAGGCGAAAAATGCAATTCAGAATATGTCTAGCCGTATCAACCGTCATTTGTTATTCTAGCACGCACTGTTCTCTGTATCCTTGGTTCCCTTTTCGAAATCGACTATATGTCAGAAAGCGATAATGTCGTTGCGGTAATTCTAGGTGGCGGAGCGGGTTCGCGCTTGTTCCCGCTCACGCGTGAGCGCTCGAAACCAGCAGTCCCACTTGGCGGAAAGTACAGGCTCATCGATATTCCCGTATCGAATTGCATAAATTCAAACATCACGCAGATCTTTGTACTGACTCAATATAATTCCGCATCGCTAAATCGGCACATCTCTCAGACGTACAGATTTTCAAGCTTCTCTACCGGCTTCGTCGAGATACTTGCGGCCGAGCAAACAAAGGAGCGGCCCGACTGGTTTCAGGGGACCGCCGATGCCGTTCGGCAGATATTGCCGCACCTTCGCGGCTGGCGTATCAAGAAACTGCTGATCCTGTCGGGCGACCATCTTTACCGGATGGACTATCGAAAATTCCTCCGCCGCCACGAAGAGACGAGCGCCGACGTGACGATCTCGGTACTTCCGGCAAAACCTGAGGACGCGGAAGGGTTCGGGATATTGCGAACCGAGGGCGAAGGAAAGATCGTAGAATTTCGCGAAAAGCCGACTGGTGCCGCGCTCGAGGAGATGCGTGTAGATACGACCGCTTTTGGTCTGACAAAGGAAGAAGCCGACCGAAAGCCGTTTCTTGCCTCGATGGGTATTTACGTCTTCGATTACGAGAAACTCAAAGAACTGCTGAAGTCGGACGAAAAGGCGGTAGATTTTGGCGGCGAGATCATTCCGGCTGCGATCCAGAAGTGCAACGTTCAGGCACACCTATTTGACGATTATTGGGAAGACATCGGTACGATCCGTGCTTTCTACGAAGCCAATCTCGATCTGGCGGCACCACTCCCAAAGTTCAATTTTTTCAACACCGACTCCCCGATATACACCCGAAGCAGATATTTACCGCCCTCGAAACTGCACAACTGCGATGTCGATAATTCGATGGTCAGCGAAGGATGCATCCTCAACGGAGTTTACGCTCGAAACTCGATCATTGGGCTAAGGAGCAGGGTCGATTCCGGCGTAAAGATCGAGAACTCGATACTCATGGGTTCGGATTACTTTGAGTCAATTCAGGAGATAAAGGCAAATACTGACCGCGGAGTACCGCATATCGGCATCGGGCCCGACACCATCATACGCAAGGCGATAATCGACAAGAATGTTAGGATCGGCCGGGGTGCGAAATTGCTGAATCTGAGTGGTAAGACTGATTTCGACAGCGATGACGGTTCTTACTATATTCGCGACGGCATAATCATCGTCCCGAAAAACGGGGTGATAAACGATGGGGCCGAGGTCTAATCCTTTTTTGCCCGTTCCCCCACCACATAGCTGTCCCGAGCCTTGACGGCCGCGTTCGGCTGATCGACCTTTACCTTGATACGCCGCACTTTGCCCGGACGAGCGTCATCGTTCGGGTAATACCCGAGACTGTAGAACTCGCGCAATTCGCTGGCAATCTTCGAGAACGCCCCGGAGAGATTACCGAGCGTGTCGGCCACATATGTGCGCCCACCGGTGCGGATGGCAAGTTGCTCCAGATACTCCTGGCCGCGAGCGTATTCTTCAGGCGTCGTCCCCTTGTCGCTTGGAGTACCCAATCCGGTCGTGGGTATCGGGAACGGGAATGGCGACGGGTTATTTGTCGGTATGATCGGCGGGGTCGATCCCCGCGGAGCACCGCCGCCGGTGCCGGGCCTTTGGGGCAGGTCCTGCGGCATCGGGTTATTCTTGATCCTTTGGACGTCGGCAAAGGTGTCGTAGCGGATCGGATAGATTATCGTGTCGATCTCGAGCGCATCGCGAAGATTGTCGATGTCGCTCGACCGCCGACTCGTCGTGTCCACACCGTCAGTAAATAGCACGAGTGCCTTCCGACCCTCTATCTTGCGGAGCCTGTCGTTGATGGC
>JAJNPX010000326.1 GCA_021155145.1 Acidisarcina sp.
CCGGAAAAAACTCTTGTCGTCCGCACTCGGTCTATGATATCTTTTTCTTGCGGTATTCGCGCGTCCCGCTCGCCGCCCATTCTCATATAGTACGTTTCCCATACTCTTTCCACGGTTCTTTTTTCGACCACAATCCGGGGATCCTCCAATGGCTCAACTGCCCTTTGTCATTCAAGAACAACAATTTCAGCGTTTGAAGTCCGTGATCGGCCGGCTTTGTGTCGAATGCGCGGCTCGCGTTGTGTTTCTCGTCGACCGTGACGGCCAGACGATAGCGTTTCACGGTGACATCGGCGACATGGATATGACCAGTTTCTCTTCGCTTGCCGCTGGTAATGTTGCTGCGACGAGCAGCATGGCAAAACTGATCGGCGAAGATGTCTTTCCATCGGTGGTTCACGAAGGTGAACGGGAGAGTATTTTCATCAGCGTGATCGGACGGAGCTTGCTGGTAGTGGTCTTTGACGAACGCTCCACTCTGGGGCTAGTTAAGATTCGAGCAAAAAAGGCCAGCCATGAGGTCGCCGCCATCCTGGACGAAGCCGTCGAAGATTCCAAGTCCTTCTCCCTTTCCCAAGACTCCGTTTTCGCCGATATCTCCGACGATGATATAGACAGCCTGTTCAGTTAGATTTTTCGGTAATTCCCCACCACCAATCGCTATGACGTTCATCAATTACGCTTCGCGGGAGATCAATTGCAAGATCGTATACTACGGACCGGGCCTGTGCGGCAAGACGACGAATCTTCAGTATATTTACGATTCGACCGCGCAAGAAGCAAAAGGCAAGCTGATAAGTCTCGCAACCGAAACGGACCGCACATTATTCTTTGATTTCATGCCCTTGGAACTAGGTACAGTTCGCGGCTTTAAGACAAGGTTTCACCTGTACACGGTTCCCGGCCAGGTTTACTACGATGCCTCGCGAAAGCTGATCCTCAAGGGCGTTGACGGCGTGGTTTTCGTGGCGGACAGCCAGGAAGAGAGGATGGACGCGAATATTGAGTCGCTATATAACCTGGAAGAAAATCTTGCGACTCAGGGTTACGACCTGATGAAGCTTCCTTATGTGCTGCAGCTCAATAAACGGGACTTGCCGAATGTGATCCCGATGGAGGATCTTACCTACGAACTGCAGAAAAAGGACGAGCCCGTGTATGAAGCGGTCGCTATGAATGGAACGGGCGTTTTCGACACGCTGAAGGCGGTGGCTAAGCAGGTACTGACCGAACTGAGAAAGAGCTGATCAGGGATATAAGTTGAAACAAAAAGGACGCCGATCGCTCGGCGTCTTTTTACTTCCCCTTGCTCGCTAGCTATAAGACGAAACCCAAGGACGAAATGAGGTCGAAGTAACTTCTTTTGCCGTCCGAAGTGTCATTTCGGCCAGAGCGGGGATATGGATTCAAATTTTTTCTCGGGGGTTTCCGTGTCGGCTTCGCACTCAGGCCGTCCGAATATCAATATGTAGATCAACGACGGAACGCAGAAACCTGTCACGACTTGTGCCGTCGCCATTGCTATCATGGACCCCCCTATCAAATAGCCGGGCAGAGCATAACCATTGGCGAATGCGACCGCGACACACGCGATCATGGCAGATGCCATCAGGCAGGCAAATCTGCGCGGTCGTCCATAGGGAGGAAGTTCCGGCGTGCCCGTGAGATAGCGGATGCCGTGGTTATAGACGACGTCGAAGGGATGCCCCGTCAAGAGTCCCCCAAGCAGCGTAAAAGGCAGCAGGCTAAACAGTATCGTTGGCGAGGCAAATACGACCCCTATGCTCACCCAAACCAGGCATATCGCGGGAGCAAATCGAAGCCAGAGATCCAGATCTCTCACCTCATCGTTCGTGAGGCATGTGAATCCCTGCGCTTCGATCCGCCGCCGCTTTGTACTTAGTTCCGGCACCTGCCTACTCCGCGTAGTTTACCGAGACGGGAACCCCGTTGCTGACAATATCGTAAACAGGCGAACGCTGCTGAGCGAGTTCCACCAGCTCCTTCAATTGTTCTTCGGTCGCATCGCCTTTTACCTTGAACTCGATCTTGATCTTCTCATATCCGTTTCTGACATCCGGATCGAGGCCGAGGAACCCACGAAGATCCAGATCGCCCGAATATGTCGACTCGACCGAGTCGAGCTTGATGCCACGCGCAGCAGCGTGGTAAACAAGGCTTGTTGTAAGGCAACCAGCCAGAGCGGCAAGAACGTATTCTACCGGATTTGCTCCGCTATCCTTTCCTAAAAGGATCGGATGCTCGTCTTTTTGAATAACGAATGGTGTTTCGCGGTCAAAGGCCTGGCAAGCTCCGTCAAAATCCTTGACGATGCTCCGGTTGTTCGCTCCGTCTGCCCACTCGTTTCGGGCCCGGAAGTTGAACTTTGCGATCTGCTTATTGTCGCCGATCGCCGCAATGGTGTTCTTCAATTCGGTCACGTCAACGCCGTTGACCACTTCGTTTGTTGAGGTTGCTGTCTGCATTATGAATTCTCCTTGTTATAGCTTAGTAATGTTGTCGGGCCGGGCCTCACAGGGCCTGGTTTTCTTGTGCTTTTAGCAGAAGGCCGGAGCCACTGCCTCGATCCGCTCACGCTGTTTGGGATCAAGATTCTCGAGCGTCTCGAGAAACTTCGGGTGGGTCATACCGGTCCCAATATAGGTCCAACGGTTCGCCTGATGCTGCTTTTCAATGAACTCGTCCCTTTCTTCTGAATTTAGGAGCCGACCGGTCGCAGCTTCGAACGCTTCCAGGTCGAACAGCGTTTGCTGTTTGACGCCTTGATCCAGGAATCCGCCGATGTCGAGATATCCATCGACCCCCTTTTCGATCTGATCGGCACTCATGCCGGCGGCCAATTCCTCGACCATGCGCGTATCGAGCTTGGCGTGCTGGGCTTCTTCGAGCCAGTGATTTTTTAGCAAGCTCTTAAACTGCGGATCCGCTCCGGCATCTTCCTTGATACTCTCGATATAATGACGCTGAGTCATCCATTCGATATGAAGGATCACGAGGGCCACACCCAAAGGATCATGAGCAAGAACCGCCTTTGCCACCTCTGCTGCTGGCCCGATCACTTTGCAATCGGTGCCAAAGTTTGACTTGAAGTCGTCACTAAATAGCTTGAAAAGCTGAATGTGCTTGGCCTCTTCACCTGCGAATTGCAGAAAAGCTCGTGCCCGATAATCGTCGTCGTCGAGCGACGGCCTAACATGATCGATGACGAACGGAAGGATGAATTCCTCGACCAGCCCGAAGATCGAAAGATACGCATGGCCGCGGATCTGGTTGAGGGCCCGTTTCTCTTCGTCGTTCAGAAACGCCAACTCTTCGACCCGAGCCAACGATTCAGGCATGAATCGCTTAGAAAAATCCAGCTTCTTCTCGCCGCCGATGATGTCTTCGATCCGCCAGTTCACTTTCTGAGAGGCCACAATTGTCTCCCGATAGTCATACTGATGGGCCGCGCCGGTTCCGGTATTATTTTCTACGATCGTTGCTCCTAACATAATTATTGCTCCTGTTTTTTCGCTGATATTATTTCCCTTCCCTTTTCTCGTTCGGGATCTCAACGAGCCCGCCGGTACATCGGGTACATCGGGGGCGCATTGCCCTCCTGGATGATCCCGATGGTTTCAAACCCAAATCGCTCGTATAACGGAATGTTCTTCGGGTTTGACGATTCGAGATAGGCCGGAAGCCGGTCGGCGTCGCAGATGGCGAGTGCGTGCTGCATCAAAGAAGCCCCGATTCCCATACCCTGGTGACCTGGTTCGACACCGATCATCGGCAGATACCAGTGGGGCTCTTTCGGATGAAATTCACCCATCTTCTCGAACATTGGGAAAAGGTCTTTCTGAACCTCGTCCGATGTCGTCGACCAAAACAAGCCGATGAGCGGGTCTTCGTCAGGTTCCACTCCGGGCCCGAGCCAGAGTGCGGCCCCTTTTGCCCGAGGCGAAAGGTAAGCCGTCGATCGTTCAAATGCTTTTCCGGCAAACGCACGAATGAACTCCGGAAAATGGGTCAGGTATTCATGCGGGTCCGGATACACCCAGCGCGCGATAGGATCCGTGCTGAATGCCAGGGTAATGACCCCTATCGCCGCAGCCGCATTCGCCCCGTACCCGGAAAGGACCGGCTCGATGCCGTCAAACGTCAGATGTATCTGTTCTTGTGTGATCGCTTCGCTTAACATATATTCAAGACCTACTGCTTCGAAAGTTTTCCACCTTTGATGGTGAGCTTGTCCGAACCGCTTATCTTCATTCGCCCGCCCCCCACGACCTCCACCTCGCAACTGCTGCAGATGCTGACGGTCGTAGAGTTCCCATCGATCCAGGTGTTTCGGGTCATGCCGCCGTCATATACCTTCACCTCATAACGTTTGCTGTCCTCGTTTCTGAGATCGGCGGCGTATGTCGACACCACCGCCCCAAAAAC
>JAJNPX010000327.1 GCA_021155145.1 Acidisarcina sp.
ATCTCGCGGCCGAGAAAGATCTGCTCTTCCTTTTTGCCAAAGGCGAGCGGGCCGAGATCCGACATCCCGTACTGGCAGACCATCGACCGGGCGAGTTCGGTCGCCTTTTCGATGTCATTCGAAGCGCCGGTCGTGATTCGCCCGATAAAGATCTCTTCGGCGATGCGTCCGCCCATCGAGTTGGCGATCATCGCAAGAAGTTCTTCCTTGGTACGGCCGAGCACGTCTGCCTCGGGCAAAAAGAATGTTACGCCAAGCGCGCGGCCGCGGGGCACTATCGTGACCTTGTGCACCGGATCGCTCTCGGGGATGTTCAACCCGACGAGCGCATGGCCCGCTTCGTGGACGGCCGTCAGGCGGCGTTCCTTGTCGCTCATCACCATAGAGCGGCGTTCGGGGCCCATCAGGACCTTGTCCTTGGCGAACTCCAGATCGTAAAGTGTCACGACCTTCTTGTTCTGCCTCGCAGCGATCAGCGCCGCTTCGTTCACGAGGTTCGCAAGATCGGCCCCGGTGAAACCGGGAGTGCCGCGGGCGATAATGTTGACATCGACGCCCTCGTCGAGCGGGATCTTGCGGGTGTGAACTTTCAGGATGCCTTCGCGGCCGCGGACGTCAGGGTAGCCGACGACCACTTGCCGGTCAAATCTGCCGGGACGCAGGAGTGCCGGATCGAGAACGTCGGGCCGGTTGGTCGAGGCCATCAGGATGACGCCGTCGTTCGATTCAAAGCCGTCCATCTCGACGAGCAGTTGGTTCAGCGTCTGTTCGCGCTCATCGTGACCGCCGCCGAGTCCGGCGCCGCGATGACGGCCGACCGCGTCGATCTCATCGATGAAGATGATGCACGGAGCGTTCTTTTTGCCCTGTTCGAAAAGGTCTCGGACGCGGCTTGCACCGACGCCGACGAACATCTCGACGAAATCGGAACCGGAGATCGAGAAGAATGGCACATTCGCCTCGCCCGCCACGGCCTTTGCAAGCAATGTCTTGCCCGTTCCGGGAGGGCCCATCATCAGAACGCCCTTCGGTATCTTGCCGCCGAGCTTCTGGAACTTTTGCGGGTCTTTGAGGAATTCGATTATCTCCTGAAGCTCATCCTTGGCCTCGTCAACCCCAGCTACATCCTTAAAGGTGACCCGCTTTTGCTGGTTATTAAGAAGTTTCGCCTTCGATTTGCCGAAGCTCAGGGCCTTATTTCCGCCGGCCTGCATTTGGCGCAAGGTAAAGGCGAGAAATCCGATCAGCAGAAGGAACGGCAGTGCCTGGATCAGGATCAGCCATCCGAGGCCGCTCGAGGATGGCTCTTCGGTATATTTGATCTCGGCGCTCGTCCCCTTATTCGCGTCGTTGAATTCGTCCATCTTTCTGACGAGTAACTCGCGTGTGGCGTCGCTGCCGACCGATGTAATGAACTTGTTGCCGTTTGCGTCGGTAAACTCGACGCCCGATTGCTTGATCGCGGCTTCTCTAAAATCCTTGTTGTTGATACGGGTTATTGCCTCATTGATCGCGAGGTCCGTCGGCGCTTTCGTCTGTTTGCTCTGCAGGAACCACACGAATGCGAGCGCTGTCGAGATGATCAATAGCCACAATAAAACCTGTTTTGCTTTAGAACTCAATTTTTAGCCTCCAAGCCAACTTTCATCTAATTCAGAAAGCGGTACTGCCGTTAGATGAAAGTTACAAAAACGGCGTTGTTCTATAAGCGCCGCGGCAAACCGCAGGGCCAACATTCGATTGTAAGTGCCAGACGGCGCTTTTTCAACCTTTTTCGGCCTTTCTCTGACGCCAATACAGCTTACCGCCGGTCTTGGTCACCGTACTGCCGGGAAGTTCCGCGACGCGCCCGCTCTTGCGGGTAGTTGCGAGTTTTACGATGGCGTCGATATGTTTGGCGCCAATGCCGCGAAGCCCGCCGCGATTTTGACGCAGCCACTCACGCACGAGATCGTTCGCGGCATCCGGCCCGGCCTCTCTCAATCTGGCGACCGACAGCGGCCCGCCTCCGTTATCATCCTTTATTGCAACATTTACCGAGCCCTTAACTCCGACCTCGCGCGCCGGGGCGAACGCCCGCCGCTGCAATTCTGCCGTTTGACACAGAGTTTCGACGATCTTCGGATTTAGCTCGGCAAGCATCGGGATAAGCACCTTTCTGATCCAGACGCGGCGGAAATTGATGTCCTCGTTCATCGGATCGAGGCAAAAGTCGAGGGAATTCTGGCGGCAGAAGCCTTCGGTATCTTTTCGCATCGCCCACGAGAGCATCGGCCTGACAAGCAGTACATCGGCAGACGGGAAAGGCAGAAACGGTTCGCCCTCGGGGCTCGCATCCCGGTCCTCGATCGGCCGCAGATGACTTACCGCCTCGATCCCGGCGAGCCCGCCCGGGCCGCTGCCGCGTATCAGGTTCATCAGGACGGTCTCAGCCTGATCGTTCATTGTGTGGGCCGTGAGAACGTGGCCGGCGCCCAGCCTTTCCGCGGTTTCGAGCAGAAATTTGTAGCGGGCACGCCGTGCATTTTGCTCGAGATTGCCCGCGGACCGCTCGTGCCACTCGGCGTGAGCAAGCTCTATCTTTCGCTCGCTTGCGAAGGCCGAAACGAATTCGAGGTCCGTTCGGCTATCGTGCCTGAGGCGATGGTCGAAATGCGCTGCCACGATGCGGAGATCGAGCTTCTTTCGCTGGCGAAGGTCGTCGATCGCGAGCAGCAGGCTCATCGAATCGGCCCCGCCAGAAACCGCGACGACGATGGCCGCATCCTCGAACGGCAGCCCGAGCCGCCGCCATTCGGTCATCAGATCTCGGACGAATGAATGCACGAGAGGAGTTTAGCCACGAATTGCACGAAATGCACGGATCATGCGGGCTCGAATTAGTGAAATTAGTGAAATTCGTGGCTAATTTTCTTTCGGAAACGCGGGCCTATTCTGAAGCAATATGGATATCCGGCCGGTGCAGACGAGCTTGCCACGTTCGTCGTGGCTCTCGATCTTCCACACGCTCAGCGTCCGGCCATGGCGGATGGGTTCGGCGGTGACGGTCAGCAGCCCTTTGCTCACCGCCCGCATATGATTCGCGTTTATCTCGATGCCGACCGGCGTCACCTTTGTCAGATCGGAGCTGACGACGACCCCGATCGACGCCGCCGTCTCGAACAGGTACAGCGAGACCCCGCCGTTCATTATCCCGACATACTGATGCACCTTCGGCGTCACCTCCATCGTCAAAACAACGCGGACGGGTGTCGCCTCGACGATCTTTACGCCGAGAAACTGCATCAGCTCGTTCTCTTGCGTTCGCTTTATGAGCTCAGACTTTTCCATTATCGCAGTTGGGTATCGCAGTTAGGTATCGCAGTTGGGAGTTCCAGCTTTAGCTGGCCGCCGTGGTTGCCAGTCGGCCTGTGTTAACGAAGAGAGCCAGCTAAAGCTGGAACTCCAAACCTTAAGAGCCAGCTAAAGCTGGAACTCCAAACCTCAAGAGCCAGCTAAAGCTGGAACTCCAAACCTTCGCGTGCAGCCTGCAACTGTTGCCCAACACGCTCCGGCGAAGTCCCGCCGACCGCCGATCTGCTGGCCAGCGCCGATTCAAGGCTTAAGGAATCGAAAACGTCATCGGATATCTCCGAAGAGACGGAACGCATCTCGTCGAGCGAGAGTGCGTTCAATTCCTTTCCCTGTTCGATGGCGAGCAGAACGAGCTTGCCGACGGCGTCATGCGCCGTTCTGAACGGCATCCCCTTCCTGACGAGATAATCGGCGAGTTCCGTCGCATTCAGATATCCGCTGATCGCGGCATCGAAGGTACGCTCTTCGTCCACCACCGTATTCTCGACGACGATGGCGGCCGCACGCAGCGAGATCTTGACGGTATCGACCGTATCAAAGACCGCCTCCTTGTCTTCCTGCATATCCTTGTTATAGGCGAGCGGGAGGCCCTTCATCATCGCGAGCAGCGCCATATTGTGCCCGAATACGCGTCCGGCTTTCCCGCGGAGAAGCTCGAGTGCATCGGGGTTCTTTTTTTGAGGCATCAGGCTCGATCCGCTCGAGACCGAATCGCTCAATTTAATGAAGCCGAACTCGGCCGAGCAGTACAGGATCATATCTTCCGCGAGCCGCGAAAGATGGACCATCACGAGCGAGCAGGTGGCGACGAACTCGATGGCAAAGTCACGGTCGGAAACGGCGTCGATGCTGTTGGCTGTGACCGATCCGAAACCCAGTTCGGCGGCGATGGCCTCGCGATCGATCGGGAATCCCGTTCCGGCGAGTGCCCCTGAGCCGAGCGGCAACACGTTCACTCGTCGATAGACATCGGCCAGCCGTTCGCGGTCGCGTTTCAGCATCTCGAAATAGGCGAGGCACCAGTGGGCGAACAAGATAGGCTGGGCCCGCTGCATATGCGTGTACCCGGGCATGACCGCGTCGCGAAATCCCTCGGCGATGTCGAGGATCGCACCCTGCAGGTCCTTTATCAGCACCGATACTTCATCTATCTCATCGCGGAGCCACAGCCGAAACGCCGTTGCGACCTGGTCATTCCGGCTGCGGCCCGTATGAAGTTTGCGGCCGGCATCGCCGATGGCCTCGACTAGTTTCGATTCGATAAAGGAATGGACATCCTCGGCATCGCTTTTGAAGAACTCCGCGTCGATGACCGAATCGGCCTGCAGCTGCGTCAGACCGCCGACGATGGCATCAAGCTCTTCGCAGGAGATGAGCCCGGCCCGATCGAGTGCGCGGGCATGGGCGATGCTGCAGCGAAGGTCGGCCGTAAAAATGCGTCGGTCGAAACGAAACGAATCGTTAAATGCCGCAAACGTCTCGTGCGGCCTTTCGGTGAATCGCCCGCCCCAAAGCTTTTCTGAATCTGTCATTCGATGCCCGTCCAACTTCTTTGCGTTCTGTGCGCCTTTGCGTGAGAATTGATTTTCACGCAAAGTCGCAGAGTTCGCAAAGTACCTCGCGGAAAAGGTGTGTTATCGGAAGAAATGGAAAAGAAGATAAACAAGATAGTTCTGGCATACTCGGGCGGGCTCGATACCTCCGCGATGCTGCTTTGGCTGAGAGAGACCTACGATTGCGAGGTGATCTGCTATACGGCCGACGTCGGCCAGGGCGAAGAACTCACCGGCCTCGACGAAAAGGCGAAGGCAACCGGGGCATCGAAGCTCTATGTCGAGGACCTGCGCGAAGAGTTCGTCAAGGATTTTGTATGGACCGCGGTGAAGGCCAATGCCCTGTACGAGGGCGTATATCTGCTCGGGACCTCGCTCGCGAGGCCCGTGATCGCCCGGCGCCAGATCGAGATCGCACGACGCGAGGGTGCCGATGCGGTCGCGCATGGTGCGACCGGCAAGGGCAACGACCAGGTTCGCTTCGAGCTTTCGTATTACGCTCTGCAGCCGGATATCAAGGTCGTCGCACCATGGCGTTCGTGGGAATTCAAGGGACGCGCCGACCTCATCGCCTATTGCGCAAATCACGGGATACCCGTCACGGCCTCCGCCGAAAAGCCGTACTCGATGGACCGAAACCTGATGCACGTCTCATACGAGGGCGGCATTCTCGAAGACCCATGGGCCGCTCCGCCCGAGGATATTTTCCAGCTCACGAGGTCGCCGGAGAACGCATCAGACACGGCTCAGGAGATCGTGCTCACGTTCGAGAAAGGCGAGCCGACCGCGATCGACGGAGAGAAGTACGGCCCGGTCGATATGCTCTCGAAGCTCAACCACCTCGGCGGCGAACACGGCATCGGCCGGGTCGATCTGGTCGAGAACCGCTTCGTCGGAATGAAGTCGCGCGGCATATACGAAACGCCCGGCGTCACCATTCTGATGGCGGCGCACCGAGCGCTCGAATCGATCACGATGGACCGCGAGGTGATGCGCCTCCGCGATTCCTTAGGCACAAAGTTCGCCGAATCGGTCTATTACGGATTTTGGTTCGCGCCCGAGTTCACGATCCTCCGTTCGCTCATCGACCAAACCCAGGAGACCGTCAGCGGCGACGTAAGGCTGAAACTCTATAAAGGCAACGTGATCGTCTCGGGGCGCAAGTCGCCGAACTCGCTCTACCGCGAACGTGTCGTTACATTCGAGGACGACGCCGGCGCCTA
>JAJNPX010000067.1 GCA_021155145.1 Acidisarcina sp.
CCTTCCGTAGGCTTTCCTAATTCCGACCAGAATTTCTGGTCCAGGAATTCAGCGGTTCCCGGCGAAGCGTCCTTCTTCATCTGTGAAAAAGCCGACACGGTGAGCAGCATCAATAACAGCGGCAAAAATTTTCGCATATAGCCTCATTATCCGCAGTTTGGGCGAATTTGCAATCGATTTTCGCAAATTCCTCGGCTGCGGGCCGTCCTTCTAGGGTATGAACTTACTGCAATTTGGAAACAGGCTTCTGGATACGTCCGACATCGTTTTCGCCGAGCGAGAGGACGAAAAGACAAGGCTTCTCCTCCGCGGCGGACATTCGGTCGTGCTCGAAGGTGAAGTCGGAAATGTTGTGTGGTCACGGCTCGCCGGCCGTCTTATCGACCAAGTGCCGGCGAATTCCGAAGCCTAGCGGGACGCTACTTATGCCGGTATGTGATACGGCCTTTCGAAAGGTCGTACGGCGAGAGTTCGATATCGACCCGGTCGCCCATCAGTATGCGGATGCGGTTTCGACGCATGCGCCCAGAGATGGTCGCAAGTACCATGTGGTCAGAATCGTTTAGCTTAACCTTGAAAAAGGCGTTCGGTTGTTTGTCGACGACGACGCCGACCATTTCGATCAGATCTTCTTTCATCAATTATATCTTCTGCGGCTGATATATCGGCCGCTTTTCTCACTAATACCTCGAATATTTAAAATTAAGGCTGTATATAGGATGCCTCTATTTTGCATTGGTTGCAAATCAGATCGCGGCTGTCTCTTGCTCGGGCCGCGAATTAAAAGTAATCTAGGCGATATCCTGATCGTTTCCGCTGGTATATAAAATGAGAAAACTTACCGCTTTCCTGATCGCCTACGCCGTGCTGTTCGCTCTGCCTGCTTCTTCGATGGCCCAACGATCGGACGATGCCGAATCAAAACTGATCGAAAAGGCCAGAAAGATCCACAGAGATGTGATCACCCTCGATACGCACGTTGACATAAACGTTGCAAATTTCACCGCTGAACAAAACTATACAAGGGACCTCGCGACCCAGGTGAATCTGCCGAAGATGCGTGCCGGCGGACTCGATGTAGCGTGGTTAATCGTCTATACCGGCCAGGGAGACCTGACCGCCGAGGGCTACGAACGGGCTTATAAGAATGCGATCGAAAAATTTGACGCGATCGACCGCTTGACCAAAACGATCGCTCCCGACCAGATCGAGCTTGCCCTCACGTCAAAGGACGTACGGAGGATCGTGAGGTCCGGAAAGCTCGTGGCGATGATCGGTGTCGAAAACGCTTACCCGATCGGCAATGACCTCAGCCGCATAAAGTACTTTGCCGAGCGCGGAGCGCGGTATATGTCGCTCGCCCATAACGGCCACAGCCAGCTTGCCGATTCGAATACGGGCGAGCGCGACGGCAAATATCTTCACAATGGGCTCAGCGAGTTAGGGAAACAAGCCATCGCCGAGATGAACAAATGGGGCATCATGGTCGATATCTCTCATCCGTCAAAAGAGGCGAACATCCAGGCGATCCGGCTCAGCAAGGCACCAGTGATCGCCTCCCATTCCTCGGCACGGGCCCTTGCCGACCACAGCCGAAACCTCGACGACGAGGTGCTCGCGATGATCAAGGCGAATGGCGGCGTCGTCCAGGCCGTCGCTCTAAAGGCGTACGTCGATGTCAAAAAGAGCGATTTGAGGGCCGCAAAGTCAGCCGAGATCTTAAAAGAGATCGCCGACCTCGAGGGCTTCAAGGTTCTCGATCGGGCGGATATGCTCAAGCTCCCCGAGGCCGAACGGGCAACTTACATTACGAGAGTCTCGGCAATCCGGGCCAAGGCCGCACCCGTCATCCGCGAACGTCTGAAGGACACCGCTCCTGACGTCGATGTAAAGGACTTCGTCGATCACATCGACTACCTAGTCAAGAAAATTGGCATCGACCACGTCGGCATCGCCTCCGACTTTGACGGCGGCGGCGGGGTTGAGGGGTGGAACGACGCCTCCGAGACCTTTAACGTCACGCTCGAGCTTGTTCGCCGCGGCTATACAAAGAACCAGATCGAAAAGATCTGGGGCGGCAACCTGCTTCGAGTGTTGGATGAGGTCCAGAAGGTCGCCAAAGATCTGCAGAAATAGTCTCCATCCCCGTTCAGGCGGACTCACTGCCGCAACCTGAGAAGATCGTTTAACAGTCGGGCCTGCGACACCTGATCTTCTACTTTAACAATCAAATCAAGTGACACCTCGGCCGGCGTTCTTACGCGTTAAAGTTCGGTGCGGGATGTCTGCACCTTTGTAACGATATGGAAAACCTATCACCTGCACGCATTATGGAAGTCGGCATGGCATTCTGGCCGGCGCGGACATTATTGACTGCGATCAAGCTCGGCCTCTTTACCGAACTCGGTTCCGGTAAAAAGACGGGCAAAGAACTGCAAAACGCGCTAGGCCTGCACGACCGTTCAAACCCCGACTTCTTCGACACGCTCGTTGCACTCAAATTCCTCGAACGCGACGACGAAGGCGAATCGTCGAAATATTCCAACACGCCCGAGACCGCGATATTCCTAGACCGAAACAGCCCATCGTTCGTTGGCGGCTTTCTTGAGATGGCGCACGACCGTTTGTATCCATTCTGGGGCGATCTGCATGAAGCGCTCAGGACCGGCAAGCCGCAGAACGAGACTAAGCACGGCGGCGCCGGCGTATTCGAAGAGCTGTATAGCAAGCCCGAGCGGCTTGAGCAGTTCATGGACGCCATGGCGGGCATCTCCGCGGGGAATTTCCAGGCATTCGCCGAAAAGTTCGATTTCTCGCCCTACAAGACGCTGACCGATGTCGGCGGCGCGACCGGGCTGCTCTCGACTCTCGTCGCTAAGGCAAATCCGCATATGACGTGCACATCGACCGATCTGCCGCAGGCCACCGAGATCGCCATTCACAAGATCGCTGCCGCCGGCGTTGCCGACCGCGTCAAGGCCGAGCCGATCGACTTCTTTCGCGACGAGATAAAGCCCGCGGATGTCGTCACGATGGGAATGATCCTGCACGATTGGAACCTCGAGAAAAAGATGATACTCATCCGGAAGGCATACGACGCGTTGCCCGAGGGCGGAGCTTTCGTCGCGATCGAGAACATCATCGACGACGCACGGCGCGAGAACGCGTTCGGCCTGATGATGTCCTTGAATATGCTTATCGAATTCGGCGAGGCGTTCGATTTTACCGGCGCCGATTTTGATCGCTGGTGCAGGGAAGTCGGGTTCAAACGCACCGAGGTCATCCACCTCGCCGGCCCGGCCTCCGCCGCCGTCGCATACAAATAGGCAGAAGCACGACTCGCCGTAGAGCCTGCCCTTTCCCCGGCAGGCATCTCTGCGGCGAGCCGGTATACCCTCGCTACTGTTTTGGTTTCCGCCGGCACTGCGAATGTGCCTTGGGCGAGATGGAGACCTTTCGCAGGTCCAGGATGAGGTTGCCGTCAGCATCCAACCTGGGATAATGAAACTCCAGGGTGTCCGGCGGACGAATGCCGAACTCAGTGATCAGACGATAGGCCCTGATGATCTTGGCCCCGCGTCGCCCGTACTTCTTTAGCGGGTAAGCATTGGGCGTGTCGAGTTTTGCCGGCTTCAGCCCGAGCCGCTGCTTGAACCGGTCAAACATTATCAGCACCGCCTCAGGCGACCCGAGCCGTTCGTGCGTCACGCTGCTCAGCGCCAGGGCTCCTGATCTGTTGATCGTCACATACAGCCGCGACCAATGCGGTGCGACGTCGCCTCTCGGTAAGATCGTCCATCCTATTTGTACTTCCAACACGTTCACGGCCTCCCAAGCCCGACCGTAAATGTACCAGAGATGCAACAACGTTGCAAGACAATTATTCAGGATGTCCACTCCGTAGCCGGCCGCTCGAAAAGCCGATGGGTCATCCGATCTTCGGGCCTGGCCAACACATCGAATTTGAGTGCGGTTCTTCCGGTCTTCGCGCCCCGCCCAACCCGGCAATGTCAGCGGCTATGTCAGTGCCGAACCGGGGCTTCGTCAGAGCCTCGGTCAAATCGCTCTGGCACGCCATTCACGCCGCGGTCACTGATCAAAGATATGGGGTGATCTGACGCAACTTTTTTCCGAAGTGTCTCAAATTCTCCCGCATCTGATGCAGCCTCTGATAGTTTTAGGGCGGACAAGATCTGGAAAACGGCTATATAACTCGGAGCAAAGTTTTCTTCGTCTTCCAGATCCGTATTCAACGGATTGCGCCCTTCGGAAGCGGCGAAAGCGTGCGGAGCACGCGTTGACAACATTAGCTACACATGGAGCGAAGCGAAATGTGTAGCTAATGATGCTCAATAAGCGGCAAGCGTGTGAAACACGCGACAATGATGGCGCGCGTGTTTCACACGCTCAAAGGAACTATTGATTGATCATCCTACACGTTTCGCCTGTCGGCTCCACGCGTAGCTAAAGTCATAGACGTGTGCTTCGCACACTCGTTCTCAGGGTTGGATGATTTGCCCGGTGATTAGTATCTTAAGTACATATGTTCAGCAGAGCCATTGTCCGGCAGCCAAGTGAAAATTTTGCCGATGGTTTGACCAGCGTTGATCTTGGTATGCCCCATCTTGAGACGGCATTGGAGCAGCATCGGGGGTATTGCGAGGCGTTGGTCCGCTGCAGCCTCACGCTGACAGAACTGGAGGCCGACCCGAGATATCCCGATTCGACATTTGTCGAGGACACCGCGATCCTGGCGGGGAAGTGTGCGGTAATAACCAACCCTGGTGCTGAGAGCCGTAAGGGCGAGACCGTCGGCATCGCCGAGACTCTGTCGGTCCATTACCCAAAACTCGAACGCATCCTGCCGCCGGGCACCGTCGATGGGGGCGACGTCTGCCAGATCGACAGACACTTTTTGATCGGCATCTCTGACCGCACGAACGAAGCAGGAGCGGGCCAGTTATCCGGCTTTTTGAATGCGGCGGGGTTTACCTCGAGCCACGTCGATATTCGCGGCATCGAGGGCCTGCTCCACCTCAAGAGCGGGCTCACATACCTCGGCGATGGCCGGATCGTGGTGGCGGACGCCCTTGTCGGCCGACCCGAGTTCGAGGGATACGAGACCGTCCGCGTACCCGCCGGCGAGGAGTATGCGGCAAACTGCATTCGCGTCAACGATCACGTTTTGTTCGCGGCGGGCTTTCCTGAACTGCGCAAGAGGCTCGTGGGTCTAGGATACGACCTCATCGAGCTTGAAATGTCCGAATTTGAAAAAATGGACGGCGGCCTGAGTTGCTTGTCGCTGCGGTTCTGAGGGAAGGG
>JAJNPX010000086.1 GCA_021155145.1 Acidisarcina sp.
CCACCGCTCTCCACTTGCGCGGCAGCAGGAACCGCCGCTAGCAAGGCAAGAGAAAGGACAATGCTCAGATTTGAGAACCGCATTTCAGAGATAGTATCAGCCGTGAGCGCGTCCGGCTAGTTGCCAAACCTCCAGGCCCCGTTCGAGTATTTGACCCTATCCGGCTCGACCTTCATCACCATTTTCAACAACTCACCTGCTAACTGCCGCGCGGTTTGGACGGTCGCCGCATCACCGTTCTGCTGCCCTTCTGTGTATGTAGCAAGCGGGATCGCTGCCATTCCGATCAGAGCATTGTAGAGTTCCTGTTTCCGGGCATTGGTCATACTGCCGAATTCCGGAATCTCATCGATGGATTGATCGATAGCATCGAAGAGGACCTGCGCGGCGTCGTCGTTTGGCTCTTCCGAAGCGTTGTAAATGCTGCTCGTGGCGATCACGAAGAAGGTGAGAGCGCCGGACACCCGGTTCTTCATCCTTCCGGCCGTCGGTTGACCTTCAAAAGCGATCTTCGTGGCCTTGACTATCTGCCTGATCAGAGCCTTCTCGTCCGGAGTTTCACCCAGCGCGTCGGCAATGTTCTTTCCCGGATCGATCGACGGGTCCGGCCGAAAAACGCTGAAGTTCCTTTTTACCGGCGGCGCAGATACAGCCGGGCCTGACCGTTCGGGACCCGAATTCGTGGCCGCCGATCTCGAACCGGTCTTCGCTTCGCGCTCCGCTTTTTCGACCGCCGCTAGTCCCCATTTCTTTATCATCGCCTGACGCATCATCAGACGCTGAATGTTCATTTGCGTCGTGTTATAGATATTCTGCGTCGCCTGCGCCAGGCCAAAAGACCCGTACACCGTCCCGTAACCCGTACTCCATCCGCCCGCGTTCGAGTTATAGGTCTGGGCATTGACCGCAACGCCGGCGGCGAGTACCAGCGCGATCGAGACTGTAAATTTTCGAAGCATATCTTTCTTCATAGATACTCCATTGACCTGACTCCGAGTGAATTCCAAAGCAATCTGAATCTCCATTTTGCAAGAGGGAGCTAACTTGCTTGTTGCCCTTGACAGTGAGCATGACCGCCGAAACGTGTCCCCGCCAAGTGGCCTGAATGAACTCATTCTATAGTCGACCTTACTGATCGTTGACGAATTAGTTACCAGGGACGTCACTTGTCGGAGCACTACGCGAATCGCGCGAGTGGAACGGCTCAAACGCCTTCACTGGGGCGGTCGGAAAGACGAAAACCGAGTTTCGCCGGGCCGCGCTGTGTTAGAATCATCCATCGATCTTATGCCAACTGAGGTCACTCTTTTACTTAACGAACTCAGGGAAGACAGCAGCAATCGTGATGCCCTCGACCAACTGTTGCCGATAGTTTATAACGAACTTCGGCGCCTTGCCGGAAGCTTTTTGAATCGCGAGCATGCCGTGTCGATCCAGACGACGGAACTAGTTCACGAGGCCTACTTTCGGCTCACAAAGCAGAGGTCTGTCGACTGGAATAACCGGGGCCAGTTCTTTGCGATCGCCGCCCAGGCCATGCGGCGCATCCTGATCGACGCCGCTCGTGCCCGCCGATCGATCAAGCGCGGCTCGGAAAAGGTACCGATCAGCGAAGCTCCGAACGTTTCGATCGAAGTTGACCAAAACCTTCTCGATCTGGACAACGCACTCGCCGAGTTGGCTGAATTTGACCCAGACCAGGCGAAGCTGGTCGAACTTCGTTACTTCGGCGGCCTTACTATTGAGCAAACGGCCGAAGTCCTGGGTGTATCGCCGGCTACGGTCAAAAGGGAGTGGTCCGTGGCCCGTGCCTGGCTTTTCGACCGGATCAACCGGACTTGAACCTATTTCGCCGTCGTTCTCGCGTAATGTGCAGACCAATATGGACGCCGCACGTTGGAAGACCATAAAAGAGGCCTACCTCCAGGCCCGTGATGAGCCGATAGAAGTACGCTTCGTTAACCTTTCACACCTCGACCCAGGCGTTCGGACAGAAGTTGAGAACCTTTTGAGAGCTGACGCTTCAGCTGGTGAGTTCATCGAACGGCCCTACCTTCTCGAACACAGCATTGTAGATAGCGTTGATGACGACGACGCGGCCTCCGAGGGCACATGCATCGATGATTATGTCATTTCTGCCAGGATCGGTTCGGGCGGAATGGGGACGGTTTTCCTTGCAGATCATGTCGGTGACGGATATTCGCAAAAGGTAGCCCTCAAATTGATCAAACGCGGCATGGACACTGATGTAGTCCTCCGTCGGTTCTTGTTGGAACGACAGATCCTCTCCAGTCTCGATCATCCATATATCGCGAGGATGCTCGACGGTGGATCGACCCACGACGGGCTGCCTTATTTCGTGATGGAATATGTTGACGGCACCCCTATCCGGGAATATTGCAGGAGCGGATCGCTGGATGTCCGGTCGCGTGTCGAGCTCTTTGCAAAGGTCTGTTCCGCAGTCTCATACGCCCACCAAAAGCTGGTGGTTCACCGAGACCTGAAGCCGTCGAACATTCTCGTAACCAAGAGCGGTGAACCGAAACTTCTCGATTTTGGCATTGCAAAACTACTCGGCCCGGATCGATATGAGGGCGACGAGGCCGTGACGGCGACGCAGTTCAGGATACTTACACCTGAGTATTCTTCGCCGGAACAGCTCCGGGGCGAGCCGACCACGACGCTGACCGATGTGTTCAGCCTTGGCGTCGTACTCTATGAACTTCTTACCGGAAGTCGTCCGTTCTCAAGCTCCGGCAAAGACGCCGCCCGCATCGTTTCCGAGATCCAGACCAAGGAGCCGCGAAAGCCCTCGATCGCTGCCCTGTTTTCGGAGCCAGCCGCGGGCGGGCCTTACGCGACCGATCCCAGGGAATCTGATACGACCGGCGGGATCAAGGCCCCAGCTACGCGAAGTCTGTGTGTACCTGATCCCAACTCGCTCAAGGGCGACATAGACAATATCGTTCTGAAAGCGATAAGGCACGAACCCGACCGGCGTTACTCATCGGTTCAGGAGTTTCTGGACGATATCGAGCGTTACCTGCAGGGCCTCCCGGTTCACGCAACTGCCGACACGATAAGCTATCGGGCCGGCAAGTTCATCAAGCGCCATAGATCAGCATGCGCCGCCTCAGCCGCTATGGCCATGCTCCTGATCGCAACCTCCGGCATAGCCGCGTGGCAAGCCATAAAAGCGAACAACGAAAGGGCGGCGGCCGAGGCCCGCTTCAACGATCTGCGTGTGCTCGCAAATTCCCTGATCTTTGATATTCATGATTCCATTCGAGACTTACCGGGCTCGACCCAGGCAAGAAAGAACCTGGTCGCCCGGGCGATCGAATACCTGGACAAGCTCTCAAAGGAGGGGCCATCTGATATGTCGCTGCAGCTTGAACTAGCAGCCGGATATGAACGCATTGCCGACGTTCAGGGTAATCCCCTCGGGCCAAACCTCGGTGAAGTGGAAGGAGCGATCGAGAGCTACGGCAAGGCGTTAAATATCCGCCGATCTTTGGCAGACCCCAGGAGTGCCGCCGATCGGTATTCCGAGGCGATGCTCAATAGCAAGATGTTTCGCATAATGCAGGTTCGCGGAGATCTGGCGAGTGCAGAAAGCCATTGCAAAGATGCGGTCTCAATTCTCGAGGCGCTGACTGCTGAGTATCCGGAAGACCCCTTATACCGTGTCACCGCCGCCCGCT
>JAJNPX010000105.1 GCA_021155145.1 Acidisarcina sp.
TCTCGATGCTGGAGTCAAGTTTTGGCGAATCAGCCGCAAAACGGGCCTATCGCGAGCTGTTGGCGGAGGAACTCGTAAGCTCGCACACGCGGTCAGCCCCGGCCGCCGTGAGGCCGAAAAGACAGAAGACGGTTCGATCACTCGACGCGGACCGGTCGGGCCCGTTCACGGAGCCGCAAACCCGAATTCTCGCGGCCCTCGATGACAACGGAGGCGAATTGCTCTTTACCGAACTTCTGCGCGAGGCCGATGTGGGTGCCTCGCCGATCAACACTCTGGCCAAGCGTGGACTGATCGAGATCGCGGTGGAGGAGGTTCTCCGCGATCCGTTAAAAGGCCAGGTGCTCGCAGGCAAGGACGATCTCAAACTCAATGCTGAACAGGCGTTTGTGCTCTCCGAGATCACCAATTCCGTCCGGCATGAGGAGTACCGGGCATTTCTGCTGCACGGTGTGACCGGAAGCGGCAAGACGGAGGTTTATATCAGGGCGATGCAGCAATCGCTGGCGCTCGGTAGAGGCTCTCTGATGCTCGTTCCCGAGATCTCGCTGACACCGATATTTTCCCGCCGGCTAAAGAATGTTTTCGGCGAACAGGTGGCCATCCTGCACTCGAGCCTCTCGCCCGGCGAACGATTTGATGAGTGGCGTAGGATACGCGCGGGAAACGCGATGATCGTCATTGGGACGCGGTCGGCGATCTTTGCACCGCTGAAGGACATCGGGCTGATCATCGTGGATGAGGAACACGATGCGTCGTACCGGCAGAACGAATCGCCTTTCTATAACGCACGCGACCTTGCCGTGATCAGGTCTAATCACGCCGATGCGGTCGTGGTGCTCGGGTCGGCCACGCCGTCACTTGAATCCTTTCACAATGCAAAGTCGGGTAAATATCAATACCTGCAGCTCCAAAAACGCATCGGAGACCGCCCGATGGCGGTGGCTGACTTGATCGATATGCGTGAGGTGTTTCAACGGGCCGGAAAAGACGTCGTCGTTTCGGATCGGCTGCTTGGAGCGATCCGCGAGACCCACGAAAAGGGCGAGCAGACCATCATCCTGCTGAACCGCCGTGGATTCTCGTCATTCGTACTCTGCCGCAGCTGTGGCGAATCGCTCCGCTGTGCAAATTGCGACATCACCCTGACCTACCACAGGCAGCAAAACAAGCTCATCTGTCATTACTGCAACTACTCGGTCGCGACGCCGAAGCAATGTCCGTTTTGCGAGAGTGAGTTCCTGTATTTTGTCGGCCAGGGGACCGAACAGCTCGAAGGCATTCTGGAAAAGCGCTTTCCCGAGCTCCGGATCGCTCGCGTCGACCGAGACGCGATGAAAAGGAAGGGCGAGATCGACCGGACGCTGCTGGCCTTTGACCGCGGCGAGATCGATATGCTCGTCGGAACACAGATGCTGGCAAAGGGGCATGATTTTCACAACGTGACGCTGGTCGGGGTGATCTCGGTCGATATTGGATTGGGCCTGCCGGATTTTCGCTCGGCGGAGCGAACTTTCCAGCTGTTGACACAAGTGGCCGGGCGGGCGGGGCGCGGCGACCTTCCGGGGCGTGTGCTTATACAAACCTACTATCCCGACCATTACGCGCTGCGATATGCCGTCGAGCAGAACTACGAAAAATTCTACGATCATGAGATACGGTTTAGGCAGCGAATGTCGTATCCGCCGTTTGTGGCCCTTGCTTCGATCATGGTCACACATCGCGACCTGGCGGCGGCCCAGCGGAACGCGGCGATACTGAAGGATTCGCTCACTCTTGCCGACGGGGGAAAAAGCTGCAGGATATTGGGTCCCGCGTTCGCGTCCGTGACGCGGCTGAAGAACGAATACCGGCTGCAGATCATCATAAGGTCCGCGAGCCGGCGTTCGCTGAGAGACGTGATCGAAGAAGGCCTCAAACGGGCCGAGGTATCGGGCGGCGGACTCCGCCATTACAGGATAGAGATCGACCCGATAAATCTGATGTGATCAATTGACCGCCGATGAGCTAAGCTGCGATTGCCCGAGCTTGACCTGTGCGTAGATCTCGGCGAGCGAGACCTTGCAGTTGATCGAGTCCATCGAGGCCACGTCATCGCGCTCGTTGTAGATCTTGTATATCCACTGCTTTGCGTTCTGTTTTGCGTAGTGCTCGATCCTCATTTCGTCCTCTTTGACCAGGATGCATTCTTTAACGCTGTCCAGCGCGAGAAAGCTCTCGAGCTTTTGCGTTTTATCGGTCGAGTTCGTCGCGCTCGATATGACCTCGATCACAACTGTCGGGTTCAGCAGGAGGTCATTTGCCGGATCGGCGAAGTTTGGTTCGCCATTCACAAAAACGACATCCGGGTAGCATATGAAATTGTTCTTTAGCCGAACCCGCATATTGCCGATGTAAATGTCGGTCTTGGTGCCGTGGATGCGGCTGCCGATCGCGATCGCCACGTTAGAAACGATAAGATTGTGCCAACGGTTCGAGCCCGAACGGCCAATGACGCGGCCATTCAGATACTCGCTTTTTACTGCGCTTTGACGTTCAGACATAAGGTAGTCTTCCTGAGATTTGAACTTCGGGGTTGCCGCGTGGGGTCTTTCGGACATAGGTGATCCTGCTCCTGCTTTGAATTTCTAGCGATCCAGCCGTGGGCAACAAAGTTTTTGGGGGACTTTGATAGGGGAAAAATGTCTGGTAAAACTAGTTTTGCACACCGTCCTCTCGATTATCAAGGTACCCGGAATGAAACTTAGCGAATTGGCAGAAATCACAGGCTCGACCGTCGAGACCGGCTCGCCGGACACAGAGATCAGCGGGGCCGCCGGCCTCGATCTGGCGGGTGAGGGCGACGTGTCGTTTCTTGCCAATCCAAAATATACACCTCAATTGAAGTCCACACGGGCCGCTGCCGTTTTCCTTAATCCGGGTATCGAAGCTGACCGAGGCGACCTCGCGGTGCTGCGCGCCAAGGACGCTTATGTCGCTTACACACGCGCTCTCATGGCCTTTCACCCTGTGGAACCGATCACACCCTCGGTACACAGCACCGCGGTGATCGACCCAACGGCCTCCATTTCGGAGAGCGTCGAGATCGGTGCAAATGTCGTCATTGGAAAGTGTTGCTCGATCGCGGATGGAGTAAGGATCTTTCCCAATGCGACGATCTACGACGGCGTCAGGATAGGCTCGCACACGGTCATTCACTCCGGCGTTTCGATCCGCGAGAATTGCGAGGTCGGCAAACGATGCATCATTCACAATAACGCGACGATCGGCTGCGACGGCTTCGGTTACGCAAAGGACGAAGACCGTCGATGGCTGAAGATCCCGCAGGTCGGACGCGTCGTCCTCGAAGATGATGTCGAGATAGGTGCAAATACCGCTATCGATCGTGCTTCGGTCGGTGAGACCAGGGTCAAACGCGGGGCGAAGATCGATAACCTGGTTCAGATCGGGCATTCCTGCACCGTCGATGAAGATGCACTGATCTGTTCGCAGACGGGCCTTGCGGGAAGTTCGGTCATCGGCAAACGCGTCATCCTCGCGGGCCAGGTCGGCATTGCGGGCCACCTAAAGGTCGGCGATGACGCGGTGCTAACGGCAAAGTCCGCGACCTCGCACGATGTCGAACCAGGCAAGGTCATTTCCGGTATTCCGGGGTTTGATAATAAGGAATGGCTGCGGAGCACGGCCGCATTTCGCCGCCTTGCCGAATTCGCCCGGCGGCTCAAAAAGCTTGAGGCTTTGCTCGACAAGTCAGGACCGCCCACTTCCGAATGAGCGACCTTCAATTTCCCGACGTCCACAGAAGCACGGTTCGCAACATTGACCTCCCTCCGAACGAAAGCCATGGCCCTGTCACAGCTTCCGATGCGCAAGAGCGAACACTAAAAACGAATATTCAGTTCGGAGACATCCTGCCGATGGTTGTGTTTTGATCTGGGGGTTGAAATAAAACCGGCTGGCGGTGGGTTATACTCTAGAAATGGAGACTGTATCAGAAAGGCTTTCGGAATCCGGCTATGATATAACGCCGCTCGACAAAGAGGCCGTCGAACGGCTGGCCAGGGATCTGAACGAAGAAGAATATCGGGTCCTGCTGGATCACGGCACGGAAGCCCCGTTTTGCGGGACTTTGCTGGACAACAAACTTGACGGGACGTATGCGTGCCGCCTTTGCGGGCTGCCGCTTTTCACGTCAAAGCACAAGTTCAACTCGGGAACCGGGTGGCCTTCGTTCTATGCACCATTCGACAAAGACCATCTGGTCAATATCGAGGACAATAGCTATGGAATGCGGCGCATCGAGATCCGGTGCGCCCGGTGCGGCGGCCATCAGGGCCACGTCTTTCCGGACGGACCGCCGCCGACCGGCCAGCGTTATTGCCTTAACTCGGCCTCGCTCGAGTTTTTTGAAGAAGGCAAAGAGATCCCGCAAAAAAGTTAGCGGTCGACGTATCCGCGAAAGAGGTTGGGATCGTCAAAAACCGGGTGCTTCATCGCCGCCCGCTTATCCATCAGGTTATTCATCGCCGAGGCCAACTCGGCGATCTTTTTTCTGGTGTGTCCCGGATTTAACATCCCGGTCATCGTCAGATCAGTTTCCACGAGGCTGACCACCCATGCGTCCAGCGTGATCAAATTTTCGGTAAATCTCGAGGTATTGAGCCCGTTGGCCTTACCATGCCGGTCGTGCATCGCGCTCCTGCAGATGCCCTCCATGACCGCGAGGGCATTCTGGATGTGAACGACCTCCTTTTTGGCTTCGCCGATCTCGCCCAAAAGGGATCGGAAAATTCCGGTCAGGGCCGCGCTTACTCCGCTTTCGCTGATCTCACCCCGCTCGAGCATCATCAGCAGTCCGCGAAAAGACCCTTCTCTCATGAGAACGTCGATCTGATTTTGAGATAGTCCGGGCATAATTGGCCTCCTTTGTCAGCGGCAATTGTAGTCCCGGAATACTTTCCGACGCAATATATGACCCAAAAGAAAAGGCCGCCGGTAAGGGCAGCCATATTCTCGATCGCGATCGAGCTATTTACGGTCCTTGAAGCTATCGAACAAATCGGTGTGCCTGCTCGTAAGCGGAATTGCCCTTCCATTGATGAACAGGTGCTTGACGTTAGTACGAGGATCAAGAAGATCGCCGTCGGTGACGACAACATTTGCGATCTTTCCGACCTCTAGCGACCCGATCTTATCCGCTACTCCCAAGATCTCAGCCGGATATATCGTTACCGCCTTTAAGGCCTCATCTTTGGGCAGGCCATAAGCGCCCGCCAAGCCGGCATGGTATGGAAGATCCCGATTCTCGGCGCCGGTGTCACCGGTCGAGATCGCAAACTTAACCCCTGCGGCCTGCAGCTTTGAAGGGCCCGCAAACAGATAGTCATAAGGATCATCGTCACGAACCGGAAGGTTGTAAATACTGGTGAAGATGACGGGGATGTTGTTCTTTTTTAGTTCGTCTGCGGCTTTCCATGCTTCCTGGCCGCCGACGAGGATCGCCTTCACCTTCATCTCGGCGGCAAATTTTATGACGGCCTTGATGTCCCGCTCGCGTTCGGCGGAAAAGATTATCGGCTTTTCACCGCGTACGTACGGGACCATCGATTCGAGACTTAGATCGGTCGCCGGCATCGGCAAGGTCTTGTCCTTGGCAAAGGCGTCCACCGCCCTGCCATAATTGACCGCGGCGGTGAACTGTTTCTTTAGGTCATCGATCTGCGCATCCCTGCGTTTGACCGCTTCGTTAAAATCGATCTGCGGGCCTCCGAACCCTCCAAACCCGCCTCCGAAACCGCCCCCCTGCGTTATCCGTGGAAAGTTGATAACAAGGGCGGCCGTGGGCTCGATGGCCATTTCCGCCTGTGTCGAACCATTCAGGTTAATGATCGTCCCCTGACCCGCGATCACACCGCCGCGGGGAGCCGACATGACCGTCGTGATGCCATTGACGCGGGTGATATTCACATGCGATGAATGAGGGTTAACGGCAAGGAATGCTTTGGCGTTAGCGTTATTTGAGGCGATCTCGGAAATGTCAACCGTTGCGTTCGCACCCTGGCCGATCTCCAACAGGCCGAGTCCGGTCGCGGAATCGATCATTCCCGGGTAAACTGTCAGGCCCTTGCCATCGATCCTTTCTGCGCCGGAAGGTGCGGAAATACCGCTGCCGACCGCGGCGATCTTTCCATTCTGGATCACGATCGTCCCGTTCTCGATGACCGGGCCCGTAACGGTCACGATCCTGGCCCCGACGATCGCGAAGGTTCCGACACGGCCCGTTCGGTTCTGCTGCGAGCCGTCACTCTGCCCAAATAGGGCCGCCGATAGGATAACGAGCGAAACACAAAGAGATCCAATTCTCATAAATTTGCCGATGCGAATATCCAGGATAAAAGCTCTCATTCGCCACCTCCGATCTCTTCACGGTCTGCATCGTCACGGTCTTCGATCCGTCGCTCGGCGGGCCGAGGCGGAGGCGTGCCGCCGGTTCCGGGCGGACGATTGACGTCCAGTTTTTCAAGCTCCTCGCGTTCCTTTGCGATCTGTTCGAGCCGTTGACGGTCCAGTGTGCGGTCAAAGAAGACCTCGCCCTCGATCATCGTGATCTCCGGATGCGAGAATGAGCTGAACGGATGTGTATTCCAGATCACGATGTCCGCGTCTTTGCCTTGCTCGATCGACCCGGTGCGCTTATCGATCCCGAGCTGCTTTGCCGGATTCAGCGTGATCATCTTTAGTGCTTCCTCTTCCGAGACGCCGCCGTACTTCATGGTCTTTGCCGCGTCGAGATTCAGCCGTCGCATACGCTCGTCCGAATCGGAATTGATCGAGACCAGAACGCCATTTTTCCAGAGTATGTAGGCGTTGTAAGGTATCGCATCGTAAGCCTCTAATTTATAGCTCCAGCTATCGACAAAGATCGAGACGCCGGCGCCGTGCTTCGCGATCTCCGGAGCGATCTTATAGGCCTCAAGCCCATGCTGAAGCGTCCCGACCTTAAAGCCGAACTCATCCGCCAGCCGAAGCAGGTTGAGATGCTCGTCCGACCGGTAGCCGTGACAATGGACCAGCCGTTTGCCTTCGAGTATCTCGACAAGAGGCTGCAGTTCTTCATCTACGCGGGGCGGCACACGGGTTTTCTTGGCCCCGTAATCGTCCCATGCCTGCTTGTAATCGCGTGCCCGTCGAAAGGCATCACGGATCACCTCCATCGTACCCATTCGGGTGCGCGGATAGCGGAATGTCTGGCCCGGTTGGGTGATCACCTGGCTCGAGCGCTTAACATTCTCACCCAAGGCGAACTTGATTCCCGGCGGGGCATCCGCGATAGGGTAGTCCTCGACCGGATGGCCCCACTTGAATTTGACCGTAGCGCTCTGACCGCCGATCGGGTTTGCCGAACCGTGAAGCAGCAGCGCACTCGTGACGCCGCCCGCGAGGGCCCGGTAGATCGAAATGTCGGTCGGATCGAGCATCTCACGAACCTTCGTCATCGAGGTCACCGCGAGCGAACCTTCGTTGATCGCACTGAGCATCGAATGGGAATGGGCGTCGATTATGCCCGGCGTCACGAACTTGCCGGTGGCGTCGATCACACGAGTATTCGCCCCGGCCGACAACCCCTTGCCGATCCGCGATATTTTACCGTCGCGTATCAGTATGTCCGTTCCCGCGAGCGTTCCGCGGGCCGCCGTCATAACGGTCGCATTCTTGATCAGGACATCGCCGCGGCCCTGCCCGAA
>JAJNPX010000119.1 GCA_021155145.1 Acidisarcina sp.
GGCACTGTGGATCTCCGACAGCGCTTCACGAGGTGTATTGAACAGCGACATACCGTAAATCGTGGCGTCCTTGGTCATCGCCTGCCGTGGCGTGAAAGTGAGGCTGCCACGATTACCGACCACCACGATGCGACCAAACATACCCAAAGCTTCGAAATCGCGCTCGAGATTCTCGTTAGCGAGCATTTCTATGATGATGTTAACACCCTTCCCACCGGTACGATCGCGGATCTCAGATAGATGATCCTCGTCCGAATGGTCAAAAACAGCGTCCGCGCCATTATCTTCTATCAACTTCTTACCTTCGTCAGAACTCGCCGTTCCGATAACGTTCAGACCGGCGTGCTTTGCCCATTGCACGCAGGCGAGACCGACCCCGCCGGATGCCCCGTGTACAAGAACTGTTTCACCTGGCTTGGCGCCGGATTTCTGAAAGAGCGCTCTGAACGAGGTAGCGTATGGCGTCCATATTCCTGCACCTTCCTCGAAATTCGTCTTATCAGGCAAAATTCCAAGCTGGGATTCTTCGCAGATCGAATACTCCGCGTATGTCCCCGAGATCGAACCTGCCGTGTAAACCCGATCGCCAACCGCGACCCGGGTAACGGCATCGCCGACCTTTTCGACAACACCCGCGGCATCCTTGCCCGGCGTATACGGCAAACTTGGAGCGTGAGCGTGAATTCCCGTGCGAAGATAAGTATCTACCGGATTCACGCCGGCCGCCTCGATCTTGACCATCACCTGCGTCCCCGTTGGCTCCGCCAACTCTACATCCTCGACCCGCATTACCTCAGGCGGGCCAAATTCTCTGACGACAATTGCTTTCATATCAGGATGGAACGCGGACATTCCTGTCCGCATGAGCGTCGCTTCGACGCGAAAACTACTTTTGCCTCGACCGGATCGGTATCAGTACGCGTTCCGTCGCATCACCACCGAACGGATCATAATCCTCAGGCGGTATCTCGAAATGCGGCCGCCGGTCCAATTCGAACTCCGACGCCGGAAGCCATTCGCCGAAGATGTAGCCGAAAGTCTTCGGAGCAGCCATCGCCGGCCCGACATGGATAAACTCAGCATATCGTCCCGCGGGGACAGTTAGCGACTCCATTCCGTCCGGGATATCGGCAACGCCATTCACAGCAACCGCGGCCCATTTATCGAACTCCGCCGCGGGATCGAACGACGCAAAAGAGTATGACGCATCGTAAACCTTGACGGAATAGGACTCGCCGCCGTTTCGTCCCACAATTTTCGATGTGACCTGCCGAAAACCACGCCATAACTTACTAGTCGAGTCATTCACGAACGACATCCGGACTCGCGAGCCTACCGTTCTTATCTCCGGAAAGTCGAGGATCTTCGGTTCTTCCATCGTTCGCCACCAACGGGTACGTCCCGCTCCTTTAGGCTAGTCGGAATCCTCGCAGTAAACTACCTTACTTCTATTAGACGATTCCCTTCGCTAAGCAACTGAGTAACTGCTTCCCATCTCGGCTCAAGCCAATGAAAGAGGGCTCGATTTGTGGAATTTCCGATTCGAAACCACACGATGATCGGCCCCGATGTCGTCCGAGAAGTCCGTTCAGCAAAGTCTTCGTCTTTCGTCACGACAATCGCGCCGGTCTTCAGTGCATGATCCCAGATCGTACGATCTTCCGCATCGGCAAGATCAAGGGCTAGGACGTGATGAGCTACATGCCCGTGCTCGTTCAACCAACGAACCAGGCCAGGAGGCAATTGAGCATCAACAAGGAAGTTCACTAGGCAAGCATTACTACGGCGTGGTCGATCTGGACCGCGGCATATTCAAGGCTAGCCCGAATATCATCCCTCTCGAGGTAAGGATAATCGGCGAGGATCTCACCCTCAGTTGCCCCGCCAGCCAGCATTTCTAGAATGTCCTTGACGCGAATACGCATTCCGCGTATGCACGGACGGCCGCCGCACTGGTTTGGATTGGAGGTTATCCGACTAAGCAATTCGGAGTTCATAGTTCCATCCTATCAAATTGAGGCTATAAAGGAGATCCATATCATTCCACTGTCACCGACTTCGTCAGATTTAGAGGCCGGTCAACACTTCTACTTTGCATTACCTTAGTCGACCCGAAATGACGAGGACTGCTTTGAACTCATTCACTAGTATTTAACGGCCCTTGGGTATGCTAGCTGCGAATTCAAGTGAGCTTCCTTCTTCAAGCTTATCGAAACAGACCTTAAAGTTCTGGGTTGCGATTCGCCTTTGCGAAACCTGAGTGTGTACCGATTTCTGTGCGTGTCCAATATCTCTTTAAGGTCGTTTTCGAATGAGTAGTACTCCGTCCGAGAGCGTCCCCACACAACTGGAGCCGAATCTTTCGCTTCCCGGCATTCACGAACAATTCCGCCGCTTGCACTCGGAAGTGTGAAAAAGAAATCTCGTCGTCCGTATGGAATTCTCGTGATCGAGAACAGGCTCTTGAAATTTCGGGTAGTCAACCATGAAACTGATACTTCCTCCTCGACCAATCTTGAAAAACCGCTAATCGCCTCGTCCTGGGTGCCTTCGCGAGTGTTTTGGAGATCGTTGACAAAAACAATGACTTTCTTACCTGTGCCCGAA
>JAJNPX010000120.1 GCA_021155145.1 Acidisarcina sp.
GAGCGGTGAGCCGTGAGCAGTTTGGATCAGTTGTCCAGACTTCTCTCCAGTCCAAAAGTCAATGCGAAAGGCGGCCGCGAGACCGCCACTTTTAAGATTGGGGTATAAAGACCGAACGGTTCAGGTTCGATGTGTCTCCGATATAAACGAAACGAAGGTTTCGCATATACTTGTTCGATACGGCTCTGATATCTTCGGGTTTCACCGCGCGAACACGGTTAAGGAATTCGAACGAGTTTCGCCATCCATTACCGATCAACTCATATTTTGCCAACTCCCCAGCCTGAGCGACGCTTGTTTCCTGGCCCATATAGTGTCGCGTCAGAAAGAACGACGCGATCTCGTCGATAACACTCGGGTTAAGCGTGCGTTCCTGAAGAAATCGGATCTGATTCAGCATCGCCGCCGTCGCTGTATTCGGATCTGTCGTCGACACCGATATGTTTCCGGTATTTGCGGCAAAGCTGGCCATGTCTGCATCAGGAGCGTAACTCAACTGCAGCCGTCCGCGCACCTCCTGATAGACAAGTGTCTGAAGTATCGACATCGCGACCCGCATCGCGTAGTAGTCGGGACTGTCGAGCGACGGAGCGGCGAAAACGCCCTTGACGTAATTGGTCGGAAGAGAACGCTGGGTAGTGTCGAGAGTGCCCTTTGAAAAGTCGATAGATGGGTAAGCGGCATCTTTGTAATTGCCCGGCGGCAGTTTTCCAAATGTGGCCGCGATCTTCCTTTTCAATACGGCCGCGTCAAGATCGCCTACGAAAACGAACAGCAGACGCGACGTTTCCATCATCCTCTTGTGATATGCCTGAAGCTCGGCCCGTGTGAACGACGCGATCGTCGCGGGCGTGCCGTTGACATCGTTGGCATAGGGGTGGCCGCTGTATATCACGCGGTCCTGCATCGCTTCCAACGCACTTTCCGGTACCGCCCCGGATTCTCGAAGCCCTGTTAGAATGAGCTCCTTGTTGCGCTTGACGTCATCCTCTTCGAAGGCAGGGTTGAGCATAACGCCTGCAAGAATGTCGAATACACGTTCGAATTCGGGCCTGGTCGTGGCCAGGCTGACGACGCTGAAATCATTCGTCACTCCGGAATTTATGACGCTGCCTCTGCTAGAAAGTTCCCGGCGAACGGTCGCCCGCGGCAGGTTCTTGCCGGCTTCGACCGCCGTTGCCAGCATCAGGCGTTCGATGCCCGCATTTTTTTCAGTGATGTTACGAGCCCCGCCTCTGATGAACAAGCCGCCGGCCACGGTCGCCGAATTTGGCCGGCGTTTATAGATCACCTTGAGTCCATTCACGTCGAACTCAGTAACGAGAGAAGCCTGCGCCGCGACGTTGTCGAAACCGGTTTGTGCAAATGCGGAAATGGAAAGCGCGACAAACGCAAAAAGCAAAGAGATATATCTGGTCATTTATTGAACACCTCCGATGAGGTCCTCTTCCGTTAGGTTCGCCTGCCGTTTTGCGTCGGGCGTGACGAGCGCGACGGCGACATGATTTTTGCCGATCACATACGTCTTCAGGTAGCGATTGATGTCTTCACGCGTGACCGCCCGAAGCTTGGAGTGGTAGCCGCGAAAATAGTCGATCCCGGTCGACGACCACCAGAAGCCGAGTGTATGGGCATATTCGCTTGCCTTCTCCCGATCGAACAGGTCATTCGTCTCGAGTATCGTCTTGGCGCTTTCAAGCTCTTCATCCGTGAAATAGTCTGGGCGGGTAAATGCGTTTATCTCCTGATAGACCGCTTTCATCGCGGATTTGGCCTTTTCCGGGCTGGTCGTAAGGATCAGGTTTATCGGGCCGACATTTCGTTGTGTGTAATAGCCGAAGTTGACGGACGTGGTCTCGCCCGAGTCGACCAGGTTACGCTGAAACCGGGAATTGGGCTGCGTGATGATGTACGAAAAGACATCGGCGGCGTATGTAGCCGCATCGTCCTTGCCGATCGACGGCCCGTGCCAGCCGATCTCAACGAAAACGTTCTGGCCGCCGCTAGGGTCGGTCATCGTATCTGCCGGCCGTTCGATCAACACGGCCTCACTCTTTGGAAGCGGAGGGTGTTCGACCAATGGGAATTCCTTGAACGGGTCGGTGGCCCGGCGTTCCCATGTTCCCATATATTGCTCGGCCAGGCGAAAGACCTCGTCCGGCTTGGCATCACCGGTAACTACCAATGCGGCGTTATTGGGAACATAATAACGGGCCTGAATGATGCGCATTTTTTCAAGCGTCGAGGTGCTTACCGACTCGCGTGTTCCCGCAGGGTCCTTTCGCGTCGGATACTTGAAAAACAGCTTCTGCTTCATCGCGAGATCCAGATAGCCGAACGGATTCGCCTCGTGCCGGTCGATCTCCCCGATCACGACCTTCTTCTCGTTCTCAAAATCTTCTTCGTCGAATGTCGGGTATCGTACCGAATCGTTGATAAAGCGGATCGCGGTCCCGAGGTAATCCCGCGTAGTGGTGAAATAGTAATTTACTATCTCTTCGCGGGTAGTGCCGTTATAAATGCTTACCTTGTTCGAATTGCTCAGATACGACAGGTCGCCGATCCTGGGCTTCAATGCTTGAGCCCTCGTGCATACGGGCGGCAGGTTGAATCGGTTAGGCTGACTCTCGCAATCACGGAGCACCATAGCCATATTCGGCTTAAAGAACATATGCTCGTAGAGATGCGAAAGCCCGTGAAACTCCGGCGATTCGGTAAAGGAACCGTTCCGAACCGCCAGTTCGACCGTGACGATCGGTACAGACGGGTCGGGAAGGACTATCACCTCAAGTCCGTTCGACAAGGTCTTGTTTACGAATGGAACAGCGTATTCCGGGCGCTTTGCCGCGGCCGGAGCCTGTGCCTGACCAAATGCTGTTGTCGTGAAAATTACTGAAAAAAGTAGGAAAGCTGCAAAATTTCTCTTCACTAAAAGCTCCTGTTTGCCGGACGCGGTTTGGGGAATAACGTTCGATGTTTGCCCCTTCAAATCACTCTCGTTTAATCTA
>JAJNPX010000126.1 GCA_021155145.1 Acidisarcina sp.
GCGTTTGTAGGGAGTTTTTCGTATGGCAAGGAATACGATCTTTTTCCGGTTGGCGAAGCGAAAGCGGGCGTGATGATCTGTTTCGAATCACACTTTGGCCAGCTTTCGCGAGAGTACGTCCGCAACGGAGCGGACGTGATCATTGAGATGACCAACGACGGCTACCTCGGGCCTACGCCGGTGCTGCGGCAGCACCTGGCAAATGCCGTGTTTCGTGCGGTCGAGACCAACCGGCCTGTCTTTCGTGTGACGAACGTAGGTATTACGGCCTACATAAACAAACGTGGTGAGGTGCAGGACCAAGCGACGCCTTACAAGGAAGACACGCGTGTCTGGTCGGTGGAGAAATCGGACGGTTCGCAAACTTTTTATGTTCGTTACGGCGATTGGTTTGCATGGCTTTGCACTTTGGTTACGATAGTGATCCTTGGTCTCGCAGTCAGGCAGCGTGTGTCAGTAGCCCGCACGTAAGTAAGGGCCTCTGATAACCACTCGGGCACTGGTGATCACCGGACACACTCCCTACCGGTCGTGTTTCCGCCCTTTGCGACATTAGCCGGAAAGAGTTTTATGGAATTAACAGAACTACAGACAAAACACGAAGAGATAAAAGACAAAGTTGCCCAACTTGGGAGGTTTCTTTGACCGGCCGGGGAAGGAAAAGGAGCTTGAAAAATTAGAGGCGCAGGTTTCCGATCCGGATTTCTGGAACGACTCGGAAAAGGCCCAGAAGGTGATGGGGCAGCGGAGCCGCCTTGAGAAGGCACTCGAACAACAGAAGAAATTCGAGACCGGCGTGTCCGATGCCGAGGTGCTCTTTGAATTTGCCGCGGAAGATGCCGATTCGGCCAAGGAACTCGAATCGCTGATCGCAAGGCTCGAAAAGGAAGTGACCGAGGCCGAGATCCAATCGCTCCTATCCGGCGAAACGGACGTGAACAACGCGATCTGCTCGCTGCAGGCCGGTGCGGGCGGGACGGACGCGCAAGATTTTACGCAGATGCTGCTGCGGATGTATCTGCGTTGGGCCGAGCGAAAGGGTTTTAAGGTCGAGATACTGGACGAGCAGGCGGGGAGCGGAGCGGGCCTCAAATCCGCGACCTTCCGCGTTGTCGGCGATCATGCTTACGGCCTCCTCGCAACCGAAGCGGGTGTTCACCGTCTCGTCCGCATTTCTCCCTTTGCCTCGGGCGGAAGCCGCGAGACCTCTTTCGCCTCGATGTTCGTAAGCCCGGAGATCGATGAGAATATCGAGGTCGAGATCCTTGACAAGGATCTGCGTATCGATACATACCGCTCGTCGGGTGCGGGCGGCCAGCATGTGAACGTGACGGACAGTGCGGTGCGGATCACACATATTCCGACGAACACGGTCGTGACCTGTCAGAATCAGCGTTCGCAGCTTCAGAATCGCATCGTTGCGATGAACGTCCTGCGATCAAAGCTGTACGAGCTGGAGCTTGAGAAGCGGCGGGCCGATGCCGCCGATCACGAAGCGACCAAGCTCGACATCTCGTTCGGCTCGCAGATCAGAAATTACGTGCTTCATCCGTATCGATTGGTAAAGGACACGCGGACAAAATTCGAACAAACCGATGTGGATGCCGTACTCGATGGAGAGATCGATGGGTTTATCAAGGAGTTTTTGATGTTCAAGAAGGGTGCACGGGGAACAGTGAATAGTGAATAGTGAATAGTGAATAGTGAACAGTGAATAGTGAATAGTGAATAGTGAATAGTGAATAGTGAATAGTGAATAGTGAATAGTGAATAGTGAACAGTGAACAGTGAATAGTGAATAGTGAACAGTGAATAGTGAATAGTGAACAGTGAATAGTGAATAGTGAACAGTGAATAGTGAAAAGTGAATAGTGAATAGTGAATAGTTAATAGTTAATAGTTAATAGTGGATGGTGAATAGTGAACAATGGAAGGAGCGACCCCTAGAAAAGATTCCGTTTTGCGTAATAAGAGCTATGCGTTTGGTGTACGCATCGTAAGATTGAGCCAATTCCTTGTAACCGAACACAAGGAATTTGTGCTTAGCAAGCAGGTATTGCGATCAGGGACCGCAATTGGAGCACTAGCTCGCGAAGCCGAATACGGGATATCGAAGGCCGATTTTCGAAATAAGATGTCGATCGCTCTGAAAGAAGCAAACGAAACCGAATACTGGCTTTCGATCCTGAAAGATACCGACTATATAAATGAGAATTTGTTCCAGAGTCTCGATCAAGATTGTGTTGAACTTATCAAGATCCTAATTGCTACGGTCAAGACCTCGCACAAGGATTAGACACATTGGTCATTGTTCACTATTAGTTATTCACTGTGAAGATTTGCCCGACATGCAAAGAGATCTATAAGGACGATGCGCTGAATTTTTGCCTCGCCGACGGGACGACGCTGCTTGCCAAACGGAACGGCAAGGGGGCGAGCCATTCCCGCATAAACGAGGTTGTCGCCGTCGGCCTGATCGCGCTTGCTGTGCTGGTCTTTTTGAGTTTGGTGACAAGCAGCCCGCAGGACAGGTCGTTCCTTTCGACGGGGTTTTCGGCCAATGCTCCGACGCGAAACTGGATCGGCGTCGTCGGTTCGAACATCGCGGCCGCACTCTTTGCTGCGATCGGGCAGGCGGCGTACATGCTTCCCGCGGTTATCGCACTGATCGCCTGGCGGGTCTATCAATCGGCAAATCTCAAACCAAGTATCGCACGAGCGGTCGGGTACGTGCTTTTCATTCTCTCATTGTCGGGCCTGTTGTATATGCTCAACGAGCAATACGGCGGCGTGATAGGCGGAGCGCTACCGTACATCTTGGCTCAAATGATCGGGTGGACCGGCACGGCCATCGTGCTTTTGGCGGCGTTGGTCGCATCCCTGCTTCTGGTCACGAATTTTTCTCTCAACTGGCTTTTTGGCCATGTCGATGTTGCAAAAGGGAATTTCAAGATCCACGCGGCGGAATGGCTCGAAAAGCGACGGCAGGCGAGGGCCGCGGCAGCCGGTGATGCGACCGGCCGGAGCGAGAAACGAAGGCGGGCACGCAATAATGAACTGACCGATCCGCCCACGATCTCGCTTCCCGACACGATCGTTTCGGGCAAACAGAAAGAGACCGGGGACATCGTGGTCGCGGCGACCACACAGCTCGAGACCGGTCCGCAGACCCAGTTGGAAACGCTGCCGGTTGATGGCGAATCGGTGCCGCCGACCATCGCGGTCAAAGAGCGCGCCGCCGAGGCCCGAGCGGCGAGCGGCCAGCTTGGCGACATCCCGATCACTCCGACAAAGCACACCGGTGACCTGGAAGGCGACATTGCGGACGAGCCGGCAGAGGCCGAGGAAGACGAGCAGATCATCAACCGCCCGGCGGCGACCTATGAGGGATATCAGCTGCCCAGCCCGCAGTTGCTGCATCCGGCGGCACCGCACATCGAGCATAAGGACAAGGAACTGCTGGCGATCGCCGAATCGCTTGCCGAGAAAACAAAAGAGTTCAATGTATCGGGAAAGGTGGTGAACATTTGCCCCGGCCCGGTGGTCACGACATACGAGTTCAAGCCCGATCCGGGCGTCAAATATTCGCGCGTCACGGGCCTTGTGGATGACCTTTGCCTTGCGCTGCGTGCCGAATCGATCCGCATCGACCGAATTCCGGGCAAAGCATTTGTCGGCATCGAGGTGCCGAACAACAAACGCGAGACGATCGTGCTGCGCGAGGTGATCGAATCAAAGAAGTTCAGGGATTCGGAAGGTTTGCTGACGATCGCGCTCGGCAAGACCATCGACGGGCTGAATTACGTGGCCGACCTCGCGAAGATGCCGCATTTGCTGATCGCCGGTGCGACCGGTGCCGGTAAGTCGGTCGGTGTGAACTCGCTGGTGATGTCGATCCTGTTCAAGGCACGGCCCGATCAGGTCAAATTCATAATGGTCGATCCGAAACGGCTCGAACTCGGGCTGTATGCGGATATTCCGCACCTTGCGACCCCGATCATCACCGACCCGAAACGCGCGGCCATCTCGCTAAAATGGGCGGTGACCGAGATGGAGCGGCGCTATAAGGACCTAGCGGGCTGGGGCGTCAGAAACATCGACGGGTTCAACGCTGAGGTCGAGCGAAAGAAAGCCGCGGGAGAGGTGGACCCGGATACGGGCGAACCGCATCGGCGGCTTCCGTATATCGTGATCATCATCGACGAACTCGCCGACCTGATGATGGTCTCGGGCAAAGAGGTCGAGGAATCGATAACGAGGCTCGCGCAGATGGCACGCGCCGTCGGCATTCACCTGGTGCTCGCGACCCAGCGGCCATCCGTGGACGTCATCACCGGATTGATAAAGGCAAATTTCCCGGCACGCATCTCTTATCGTGTTTCTTCCAAGGTAGATTCGCGAACGATCATCGATGCCAACGGCGCGGAAAGCCTGCTCGGCAAGGGCGATATGCTTTTCCTGCCGCCCGCAAGCTCGCAGGTGATCCGCGTGCACGGTGCCTATGTCGATGAAAAAGAGATCGGCCGCGTGGTGGACGAAGTAAAACGCCAGGGACGGCCAGATTACGACACGACCATCACAAAGAGCGACGAGGAACTCGACGATTCGGGCGATCTGCCCGGCCGCAGGGACCCGCTTTTCCTGGATGCCCTAAGGTGTGTGGTTCAGGCAAAACGGGGTTCGACGTCGCTGCTCCAGCGTCATTTGAGGATCGGATACGGCCGAGCGGCCGCCATCCTCGACGCCATGGTCAAGGAAGGCTACATCGGCGACATGGATGGCTCCACCCGCGCCCGCCCGGTGCTGCAGAAGGCATATGAGGACCTTGCCGATGTTCAGGAGGGGGCAGCGGGATAGTAATGGCGAGTTCCGAACGGGTACGAGAGAAGCTTCTGCTTGGTGCTTCCGATGCCAACATCGACTTCAATGATCTCCGTCGGTTGTTGATCGCGTTAGGGTTCACGGAGCGGATAAAGGGAAGCCACCATATTTTCGCAGCCCCGTTTGTTGAAGAGATCATCAACATCCAGCCTAAAGGAAACAAAGCAAAGTCCTATCAGGTTAAGCAAGTTCGTAATATAATCTTGAAATACTGACTAGAACTATGAACGGAAGCCGCTACGAAATTATTATTTACTGGAGTGAAGACGATTCAGCATTTGTGGCTGAAGTGCCTGAACTCGCGGGCTGCATGGCAGACGGCGAAACGTACCAGGAAGCTCTCGCGAATGCCGAGGTGATCATTGGCGAGTGGTTGGAAACAGCGCGAGATTTGGGCAGAGCCATTCCAGAGCCTAAGGGGCGGCTCGTCTTTGCTTGAATGCTGAGCCCCGTCTCGGACGCGATGGTTGACCTGAAGAAGCCGAGCGAATAATACACGAATGCTCGAGATCGTATTTTGAAAAAGTGCCCGCCGCGAAACTGTTATCGTCCTCGGTGAATGAGCCTTAGACCAGCGACAATTCTCCTCCTCCTCATCATCTCCCTTACTGCGGCATGCGGGCACCGGTCGCCTGCGACAATACAGAAAAATTCATCTGTTTCCATCGCCGTTGAACACGCGATAAACATCAACACTGCCTCGCTCGACGAACTCCAACGAATTCCCCACATCGGTGAAAAGCTGGCCGGGAGAATAATCGAATATCGAACGGTCAACGGGCCGTTTCGCCGGGTCGAGCACCTGATGCTGATCGATGGAATCTCCGACACGCGGTTCCGAAAGATCCGAAGGTTGGTGAGGGTGGAATGAGGGCACCCGCGGCTGAGCCCGA
>JAJNPX010000158.1 GCA_021155145.1 Acidisarcina sp.
AAGGTCAGTTTTTCCCGCTGTTATCAAAGACGCGTTAGAAAATACCACAGCCAAGTCCGACTCAAGCCCTTTTAGTTCGGACTAATAGGGGCTAAAATCGCACGTAATATATGAAATTCAAGATCTTTGTCGTTCTAATCTTGGTCCTGCTCCTTTGGTCGATCTCATCCGCTCAGGTGATGCCTGCCGACGCGGATCCGGCATTATGGGCCAGAGCTCTCAAACTGCACAAGAGGTCGATAATCGTCGATGGCCATAACGACATACCTTCGCCGATGGTCGATGAAGACTTCGACCTTGCGACTGATACCGTTGGAAAGTTCCATAAGGATGGTGACCCGTTTCACACGGATCTCGCGAGGATGAAGACGGGCGGGGTCACCGGTGAGTTCTTTTCGATCTACGTTTCAGGCGACACACTCAAGACCGGTGGGTCGATGCGGCGTGCGATGGATCTAATCGACGCGACATACCGCGAGGCGGAAAAGCATCCGCAGCAACTTACGATGTGCACAACATCCAACGAGATCAGACGAGCAAAGAAGGCCGGTAAGATCTGCGTTCTAATGGGGATCGAGGGTGGTTATGCGATCGAGAATTCTCTATATGCCCTTCGTGATTTTTATCGGCTCGGCGTGCGGTATATGACGCTAACCCATAATGTCTCACACGACTGGGCAGATGCCCATCGAGGCGAGGTGAAGAACAACGGCCTATCCGATTTCGGGAGAGAAGTAGTTCGCGAGATGAATCGCTTAGGAATGTTGGTTGATATTTCCCATGTTTCAGAAAAGGTAATGAATGACGTCCTCGACGTGACAAGAGCTCCGATCATTGCTTCCCATTCGGGAGCCCGCGGAGTTAACGACCATACCCGAAATGTTTCGGATGCGGTTTTACGGCGTGTTGCCCAAAATGGCGGCGTGATGATGATCAATTTTTATCCGTCGTTTTTGGATGCCCGCACCAACACCGAGGAAAATGAAAGAGCCGAGCGGCTACGTCCCCAGATCCAGGCGCTGCGTGAACAGTTCAAGGACGATAGGGAAGGTTACAATCAGGCGGAGAGAAGATTATTAGAGGCTAATCCGATATTCATAGCGGACTATAAGCGCATAGTTGATCACATCGATCATATGAAAAAGGTGGCAGGCATCGACATCGTCGGAATCGGATCAGATTACGATGGCGTACCGTTCCTGCCGGCCGGTATGAACGGCATGGAAGATCTGGTTCTTGTAACCTATGAAATGCTTCGACGCGGCTATACGGACAAAGAGGTTCAAAAAGTCCTAGGCGAAAATTTTCTTCGGGCTTTCGCCAAGGCCGAAGAATTCTCCAGAAATCGCCATATCAGCGCCGGCGGAAGTTTGACGAAGTTCAAAAAGTAGGGTGCATTGAGTTCTAAGGGCGATCCGGTTCGGCCATCTGATGTTGAACGTATAGGAGACAGTTCGAACGGTGGAAACTGGCTTGCAGTTTCGTGTCTGAACCTGAAAGCTCACACAGCCTCGCCCCCAACTTTGTCCAGGCCGTAACAAGAGTTTTCGGAAGATCAATATGTTTTAACTATAATGCGACCAACAATCTGACCAATTCCCCTAGCACCTGCCTTCCTTTTGCGATCCGAAGGTCCGTTTCTTTTTCTGAGGACGGATACAAATGATGACTCCCGAAGTGCCGTACCGAGTTGTCCGCTATTCGTGTGAGTTGCCTTCCACCTTGACTTGACGGAGGAACGGGCGTATAACTCAGGCGTCACTCCAACGACAATCTATACTGACCTGTTTGCCTTGAGCGGGCGGTCAATCAAGATGCGGGAACTGACGGAGTTGCTCTGCCGTTAACGCATCCTGAACCCCAATAAGGAAAGCGCCGCAACCAACAAAACGGCGAGCGCGCTTCCTATCCCTTTCTTGGCTGCATTTCAGCCTTTAGGAGAAACAATATGAGAAAGATCCTTGGACTACTGGTCCTGATCGGAGTCGCAATTACGACTGCTGCAGCACAGTGCAGCGAAGCAGACAAGAAAGCTCTGGAGGCGTTTGACGGCGCATGGAGCAAGGCCGGACAGGGCGGAGATCGGGCCGCCCTTATGAACATATTGGCTGTCGATTACGTCGCATTCCCCGGCCGGCAAGGAAAGGCGTCAGCGATCGAAGCCACTATGAGAACCTTCGAAACCAACAAAACAAATCCCGCCGGAGCGGACAAGGTGACGTACGATCACTACATTATTTCCTGCACTCCAGTGACCGCGACGATAACGCACCGGAACACAATCTCGACCCTGGATGGCGTGGGCGGAAAGCCGGAGACATTTTATACCCGAAGCGTGCATTTCCTGGAAAAGCGAGGCGGCCGTTGGCAGGTGGTCAGTAACGCGGGAAATGATCTGGATGACTATGGCGTCCTCTGGTATCTAGAGCAGGATTGGAACAACGCCGTCTGGAAAAAGGACAAGGGTTGGTTCGATAGGAACTATGCATCAGATTTCACCAGTATTAGCAGCACGACGGCTAAGGTAATGAACAAGGCCGAAGACATCGCCGACACTATGGACGACAAGAGTACCTTGGAGATAGTGGAGACGACTGGAATGAACATACGGATCGATGGCAATTACGCCATCATTACCGGCACGTTTCGCATGAAAGGAAAGGACGAAAAGGGCTCGGCCTTCGACCGCAAGATCCGCTATACCGATACTTGGATCAAGCGAGACGGCCGATGGCAGGCGTGGTCCTCACAGGGAACAATGATGCCGGCGGAGGCCGCGGAGAACTAAATTGAAGATCGAGGGGGCAGCCTCGACAATACTACTAATGGTCAGCTGTAACACTTCCTGGGTTTTCGGCCTTCGAGCACTTTTGGCGGATGGCGGTACGAGTTCCGTTTCACCGGCGGCAGATAGACGTCCTCAACCGAGTTATATCGTCGTGATATCAGTCTCTGTGCATCCATTAGCGCCCAGACTTTAATATAGAGCGAGCCCTCCGTCTTTCGATGCGGCGGTGAACTCGAACTGCTCGCCTAACGCGTCGAACTTACCTATGAGGATAATTATGAGAATCAATTTTGTTTTAATTGCACTGGCCGCGATGTGCTTTCTTCTGGCGGCTTGCGGTGAGCAGACGGCAACCAATGGTTCCGCCAATAAGGCTGCGAACGGTGGAACTAATGCCAACGCTTCGAAACCCGACACCGCCGCAGTGGAGGGCGAGGTGAAGAAGATGATCGCGGATTTCGAAATTGCACTTAATAAGAATGATGCTGATGCGGTCGGAAAATTCTACAACGACGACTACACATTGATCGATCAGAACGGCGAGATGCAGACGAAGGCCTCGCGCACTGAACAAATAAGATCAGGCAAGGTCAAATGGGAAGG
>JAJNPX010000163.1 GCA_021155145.1 Acidisarcina sp.
CCTGCTTGGTCTTCTGTCCCTCTAAGTTGCGGCGAATGAACTCCTGGGTCTTATTGATCAACGCCTGCTGGTTCTCATATTCCCGCTTCTGCTGTTCGCGGCGAAGTTCCCTTTCAACCAGAAATGCAGAGTAATTTCCCGTATACGTAACCGCTCTCCCGTTTTCGATCTCGACGATGCGGTTTGTCGTGCGGTCCAGGAAATAGCGGTCGTGGCTAATCACTACATAAGAGCCGTCATACTCTTTTAGAAAGTCCTCCAGCCACTCAACGGCGTTCACATCGAGGTGATTGGTCGGCTCGTCCAGAAGAAGGATGTCGGAATTGGATAATAAAAGACGGGCCATGCCGAGCCTGTTCTTTTGGCCGCCGGAAAGCGTGTCCGCGCTCAGCGACCACATCGAGCGCGTAAACCCGAGTCCGAAAAGAATTGCCTCGGCCCGTGCCGCATACGTAAAGCCGTCGGCGTGTTCGAACGCGATCTGAAGTTCCGCATATCGATCCAATACCGCTTCTGAGTGGTCGGTCTCCATGGTTTTCTCGAGCTCTCGCATTTCGGCCTCGATATCATGGATCTCCTTAAACGCAGATAGTGCCGCCGTGTGAACCGTCTCGCCTGTCGTGAAATCAACATGCTGATCCAGCAATCCGATCTTCAGGCCGTTCGCGCGAAAGACTCCACCGGTATCGGGAGACTCCTTCTCAGTGATCAGACGGAAGACCGTCGTCTTGCCGGCACCGTTGCGGCCGACAAGCCCGACCTTTTCGCCGGGGTTGACCTGAAACGAGACACCGCGAAGTATCTCGGTGCCGCCATATGACTTTGTTACATCAGAAAGGCGAAAAAGCATTTGGTCAGATCATTAAGGGTCTCGATCAAAAAGAACTACGGCCGGGAAATCGAAGTGAGCGTTGCTCCCCAAGATCACGCCGGCCGTATCGGTATATATCCGAAACTACTTATTCGTATTCGAGTTCGCGGCTGGTGCGTTAGCAGCCGGCCTGTTTACCGAGGCCGCATTGGACGGAGCGGCGTTCGAATTTCCAGAATTTGCCGCAGCCGAGTTTGCATTCGACGCAGCGGCGTTTGAATTAGAATTCGCGGCCGGTATATCCGAACCAGCCGGGCGTGCCCCGCTGAGTTCGTTGGGATTTTCCACGACGCGTTTTGCGAGATTGTTCTCCACCCTTGCCTCGTTGGTCGCGATAGCCTGGTAAGAAGCAGCAAGCAACTGCTTACGAGCATTTATCAGATAATCCGTTATCTCCTGCCGAACTCCGGGAGATTCAAGCGTCCGGTCCTCATCACGCTCTTGCTTACGCTGGACCTTAAGGATCAGATATCTGCCTTCGAACGGGATAAGCTGACGAACGATATCACCGCTGTTCAACTGCATTACCGCTTCGGCGAATCCCTGCGGGAAGACCTGCTTCATTTCTTCCTCGCTAAAATACCGCCAGTCGCCGCCCTTGAACCGTGTATCGGGATCCTCACTGTTCTCTCTCGCGACGGTTGCGAAGTCCGCACCGGACAACAGCCGCGTGCCGATCTCGCGAGCCTTGGCCTGTGCCTCGATCTCGTTCTTCGTTGTGTCGCCCTCGCCGAGGTCACGTGGATCGATCACGATGGCCGCGAGCTGAGCTCCTCGCTTGTTCTTGAACGCCGACTTGTTCCCGTTAAAGAATGCTTCGATCTCGCTGTCCTTGGGAGGTTCGATCTTTCCGGTGATCTTTTCGGTCAACTTTTGGATCGCGAGGCCTTTTTTGATGGTGAGGCGGGCGGAAGCCTCGGTCTCGCCGGCTTCCTTTAGGCGAGCATCCCACTGCTCCTGAGAAAGCCCGGAGGCGGTCCGGCGTTTGTTGTACTCGGCATTGACCTCTTCGTCGGTCGGCAATGTAGCCTCCTTTTCGGCCTTCTGGTACATCACTTCCTGCTCGATCAGGCTCTGGAGCACCTGAAGCCGCGCTCCGGCCAGTTCGAGAGGCGAGAGTCGGCCCTCCTGGCCCTGGGCCTGCTGTTTGACGGCCCGCTCGACCTCTTCCATCGTGATCGCCTTACCGTTCACGGTCGCCGCGGTCGCATTCGGGTCAACGCCGTTGGGTCCGGCCGGAGCAGATCCGCCGCATGCGCCCGCAAGCGCGGCGACGGAAAGGAGAACAACTAAAAGAAGGACATTTTTTGACATCTGCACGTGGAATTAGCTCCTCTAAAATAATCGGTTCAGTACTATACTTGACTATGCACCGTTGAATTTGCTATAAATCCTGTTTTTGAGTTTTTCAAAACTCTTTTTAACCCCCGAACGAACTGGGAGGCATTCATATATGGCACAGAGATGCGACATTTGCGGCAAAGGGCCGCAGTTTGGAAATAACGTTTCACACGCTAACAACAAGACCCGACGCCGATTCAACCCGAATCTTCAGCCCGTTCGCGTGCAACTTCCCGCTGGCGGCAACGGCCGGATAAAGGTCTGCACACGGTGCATAAAGTCGGGTAAAGTTGTCAAAGCTGCGTAGCTTTATAAGAGTTACGCGATCTCAGAATAGTTGCCAAACGCTATTGTTTTTCGCGTTTGGCTTTTCTTGTGCCCGAAGGAACTTATACGCGCCGCGTTCAATGACTCTCCGGACTAGATGACAGCGATACACTCGATCTCGACCTTCGCATCTCTCGGCAAACGCGCGGCCTGTACAGTTGCACGGGCCGGTTTATTCGAGTCGAAGTATCTCGCATAGACCTCATTCATTGCGGCAAAGTCATTCATGTCCGCGAGGAAGACGGTCGTTTTAACTACGCTCTCCAGGCCGGCACAACCCGCTTCAAGCACGGCGGTCAGGTTCCTGAATACCTGTTCGGTCTGTTCGACCACACCGCCCTCAACAAACTCTCCTGTCGCGGGATCGATCGGGATCTGGCCCGAACAAAAAAGCATTCCATTGACCTTGACCGCCTGAGAGTAGGGGCCGATGGCTCCGGGTGCTTTATCCGTCGAGATCAACTCTTTCATAAATTATTGCGCGGCCCCGTGTCGTCTTGGGCAAAAGGCGAATCATACCAAATTTGAGTGGTAAATAAAAGCGGAGAGGCCTAACTATTCAAACGTTCGACCGCGATCACGCCGGGCACATTTCCGATCGACGATAGAACGCGGTCGAGATGTTTCTTGTCGTACACCTCGACGGTCACTTCGATGAATCCCTTATCGTCGCTGGATATCTTCGCCCGTGCGTCACGGATCCCGGTCTTGATCTCCGCGATCGCGTTGGTGATGCCGGCGAGCATCCCGGTTCGATTCTCGGTGGTAGCAAGTATCGTTACGGATTGGATCTCGTCCTTTTCATTCTTCGCCCAGTCGACGTCCACGATCCTGTCTTTATTGATCATCAGTTGGCGAACGTTCTTGCACTTCTTATTGTGGACAACGATGCCCTTCCCCAACGATATATAGCCAACTATCT
>JAJNPX010000180.1 GCA_021155145.1 Acidisarcina sp.
CCAGTTTCTATTTTCTTTCCCTCGCGGTCAAGACGCTGCCGATCGGCACCGCATACGCGGTCTGGACCGGCATTGGCACCGTGGGTGCGGCGATCCTCGGAATGGTCCTGTTCGACGAGCCCCGCGATGTCATTCGCATCATTTGCATCGCCTTGATCATCGCCGGTATCGCTGGGCTTAAGATCACGTCGTCGTCATGAGTTGGGTGCGAACTTGCGATGGGCGGCTTTTTCAAATAACCTCAATAATTTCACCTGTAGCCGGGGCCCTTACTTACGTGCGGGCTACTGACACCGACACTTATGCGACGCGATATAACTTCGTGGTACAGCCACAATCTGAATATGGACATGCCGCTGGTGGCTTACGGCCACGCGGGCTATCCGCTATTGATGTTTCCGACCGCCGCGGCCGATTACCTTGAGTACGAGCGGTTCTATCTGGTCGATGCGATCAAGTGGTTCATCGAAAACGGACTCATCCGTGCCTATTCCATCAACTCGGTGAACAAATACAGCCTGCTCAACCGCGAATCGCATCCGGGCTGGAAGGTCGAAATGTTGGCTCGCTATGATAGTTACATAATGGAAGAGGTCCTGCCGCTGATCCGAAACGAGTGCGGCCCGGACGCGAGGCCGCTCACGACCGGAGCAAGCCTGGGCGCATTCCTTGCCGCAAACACTTACTTCAAACACTCCGACAATTTTCGCGGCACGATCGCGATGAGCGGCAGTTACGATATCTACAATTATCTCGACAAGGGTTATTACGATGACAATGTCTATTTCAACAACCCGGCGATGTACTTGAAGAATCTGAATGACGATTACCACCTTCCGCGGCTTAGACAGGCGGATTCGATCGTGATCGTCACGGGGCAGGGTTCTTACGAGGCACCTGACCGCAGCCGGGAGCTTTCCGGGATCCTTCATTCAAAGGGCATTCCCCATCTGCTCGAACTTTGGGGACACGACGTAGCGCATGACTGGCCGTGGTGGCGAAAGATGCTGCCGCATTATCTGGGCAGGTTCGTCGGATGAACGGAAAAAGAAAAGGACAGGTCATCAAGCCCGTCCTTTTTTTTACTTAACCATTGCCCTTCTTGCCCTTTCGTCTTGAACCTTCGGGTTTGTCGTCCTGCGGGTCCGGATCGCGTGGGGGCGGCTTGGCGACCTGAGGCCGCGTCACCGGCGGCGGGGGCGGATCACCGGCGGCCGGCCGCACCGCGTCGCTTCCGGATGGATTTCCGGATGAGGGTTGGCCTTCAGTATCGGTCGCCGTGGTCTCGGTATTGGCGGCGTCGGTCGTTGCTCCGGAACGGATCGCGGCCTGATCTGCCTTTTCGAGTTTTTCGAGCTCCTCGCGTTTGTTTCGCTCCATCAGCGTTCGGATCTCGGGCGGGATCGGCGGCACCGACGGGAACGTTTCGCGCGGCTTATCCTTCATGAAGGGGATCATAAAGGCATTGAAATAGGGGACGGCTCCATGGCCGCCTGTCATTCCGGCGCCCAAAGATTCCTTCCTTAGCGGATTTCCCATCCACACACCGGTGACATAGGTCGGCGTGTAGCCGATGAACCACACATCCGTTTCGTTGTTCACCGTCCCGGTCTTGCCGGCGAGCGGGTGGCCGCCGGCGCTCGCGCCAGGAGCGGTTCCGCCACCCTGAACGACTCCGCGCATCATATCGACCATCGTCAGCGCGACGTACTCGCTCGTTACCTTTGAGCTCGAGCCGTCAAATTCTTCGAGGAGCGTACCGTCGCGGCTGTAGACCTTTCTGATCAGATGCGGCTGCACGCGGATGCCTTTATTGGGGAAAGAGCCGTAAGCCGCGACCATTTCGAGCAGCGACGCCTCGCTCGCCCCGAGTGCCGAAGGGAGGCTCGGCGCCATCGGATTCGAGATACCGAACCTGCGGACCATCTGGGCGCCGGCCTGGATCCCGACCTGTTCCAGCAGATGGACGGCGGCGATGTTGTACGATTTGGCCAATGCGATCCTCATCGGAACATTCGGGTGGCTTGGAGCCCCGCCGTAGTTGGTCGGCATCCAGCCGCCGCGTTTTATCGGCGCGCCGCTGACGAGCATATCCGGGGTCATTCCGTCCTCGACGGCTGCCGTATATATGAAGGGTTTGTAGGCCGAGCCGGTCTGGCGCAGGCCCTGGGTGGCGTTATTGAATTTGCTTGTGTGAAAGTCGTATCCGCCGACCATCGTGACGACCTCACCGTTCTTCGCATTGATGCAGACGATCGAGGCCTGTATCTCCGGAACCTGTGAGAGTTCGACCTCGAGCACCTGTTTCTCGTTGTCCACCTTCTTTACCAGAAACTCCGCGAGAAAGCCTGGCTTGAGTTCCTCCTTCGGGCGCCTCTTGCTGCGTCCCATATCGGCGGCACGCACGACCGCCTTATAGCGTCCGAAACGCACACCGACCTCGTCCGCATTCGGGTTTGCCGAAACCACCAGGCCTTTTATGTATTCGCCCTCTTCATATTCATCGCCGTACCAGTCGGCGTGCTTATATGAACTGAGGGTCTTTGCGATCTCTTTCTCGTCGGTGAGCGGCTGTCCGTCGCTGTCCACGAGGATATTCTGATAATCAGAACGCCATTTTCGTCCGCGGTCGTAGCTTCGAAGCCGTTCGCGAATGGCCTTTGTCGCGAGCTTCTGCCCCTCGACATTGATCGTCGAATATACCTTCAGCCCTCCCTGAGCGACGCGGGTCGTGTACTTCTCTTCGAGATATTTGCGGATCTCCTCGACCGGGTAATCCCACGCGGTCGATTTTGGAAGCGATTGATAATAGGCGGTGTCGGCAAGTTTTACAGGCTTTGCCTTGGCGGCCGCAGCCTCCGCCTCGGAAATGTATCCGTACTTGGCCATTTGGTCGAGCACGATATTGCGCCGTGCTTCGGCCTTTTGCATATTTCGCGTCGGTGAATACTCGGGAGATTTGGGAATCGCGGCCAGCAGGGCCGCTTCCTCGAGGTTGAGGTCTTTCAACGATTTGCCGAAGTATGTCCTTGCACCTGCCTCGAATCCATACGCACCGGCACCGAGAAAGACGTAGTTCATATACATCTCCAGGATCTGCCGTTTGGTGTAGAAACGCTCGATCTGGAGGGCGACCATCCATTCGTTCACCTTGCGCGAATAGGTTTGGTCCTTATATAGGAAAAGATTCTTGGCCAGTTGTTGGGTGATGGTCGATGCTCCCTCGCTCGTGCCCGTGGTGATGTTCTTAAAGACCGCACCCGCGATGCGTACAGGGTCGATTCCGATATGCTGGTAGTAGCGATAATCCTCGATCGCGAGAAGGGCATTCTCTACGTTCTTCGGGATGTCCTGTTCCTTGATGGGGATCCTCTTCTCGATGGCAAACTCGGCGAGGACCGTCTCGCCGTCGTCGGCATAGATGGTCGTCACCTGCGGCGGGCGATAAGTGGCGAGAGCCGAAACCTCGACCGAGTAACGCGAATTGTTGAGGTAATAAGAGGCCAGGACGCCCGTCAATCCGCCGGCCGCGGCCGCAAGCATAAATGCGACGAATAACCACAGCGCTTTGGCTCCGAGGCTGTTCTTTCTTTCGATCGATCCGACCTCACGTTCGACGATCCTTCGTTCTCTGGCCATAACCTACTTCCTTTTTTGCACAAGCCCGCGTGAGATTTGGGCGATACCCTCAACTTGGCAGTTCCGCGCTTGCTTGGTGCACTAATTAACAAACCTTCTCATACGAATACTGATCACAAACCCGATGGCGCAGAATGTGGTCAATATAGCCGACAGGCCCGCGCTCATCAACGGCAAGGGCACGCCGATGACCGGCAGAAAGCCCAGCGTCATTCCGATATTGATGAATATCTGAAATGACAATGCCGCCGCAATGGACATTATAACAAGCATACCGGCGCGTTCATTGGTCTCTCTGGCTCCGGCGATCAGGCGCGAGATAAGAAGCGCATAAGCGAGGAGCAGCGAAACGCAGCCGATAAAACCTGTGTTCTCGGCGGTGACCGCGAAGATGAAATCTGTATGCGGCTCGGGCAGGAATTTCAGCACGCTCTGCGACGTCTCGGTGTCGCCCTTAATGCCCGAAAGCCCGCCCTTGCCGACGGTGATCATTGACTGGACCGTATGGTATCCGTAGCCCCGCGGGTCTGCGTTCTCAGGATCGAGGATCGCCATGATACGTTCCTGCTGATAGCGCTTTATCACACCGGTCTGCACGCCGGCGTAATAGGACACCGGTATCATTATCGCCGCAAGTATCAGGCTTCCGATCACATATCGGATCTTTATGCCCGAGAGGAAAAAGACAGCGGCGAGGATCGGAAAATAGGTCATCGCCTGGCCGGCGTCCGGTTCGAGCATGATCAAACCGACGGGGCCGGCAAGAATGGCGATCCCGATCATTGCCTCTTTGAAGGTGAGCGAGCCGCTCTTCTTACGGCCGAAATATCGGGCGAGCATAAGGACCGTCGGGATCTTGACGAACTCCGACGGTTGGAACTGTCCGATAACGGGAAGTTTCAGCCAAGCCTGCTGACCGTTGACCTCGACGCCAAGCGGCGTCAGCACAAGTGCGAGCAAGAGCAGGCCAAAACCATAAAAGAAGGGGGCAAGGTCGATGATGCGCCGGTAATCGCTGAACGCGATAATAAAAAAGCCGAACAATGCGATGGCAAGGCCGATGATCTGCTTCGTCCAATAGCTCTCCATCGGCAAGGCATTGTGTATCTGCCAAATACCGAAACAGGCGATCGCGATGGCCAGAATCATCGTCAGCCAGTCAAAATCGCGAAAATCACGTTTTTCGAGGATCGCTACCATTACCGTTTTGCGACCAGTTTCGGTTCGACCGATGCATCGGCCGGCGGATTTCCGCCATAGCGGGTCGTAATGTACGTTTCGTAAACACTCTTGACCGCGGGTGCCGCATGGCTGCCGCCGAATCCGACATTTTCGATCAGGGCTATAACCGCGATCTCCGGCTTAAAGGCCGGTGCGAATGAGACGAACCAAGCATGGTCCTTCTTCGCGCCGACGTCTTTGCCAAGCTGGGCGACCTGCGCGGTACCGGTCTTACCTGCAATATCAAAGCCGGGGATGCGGATCGAGCCTGCCGTTCCGCCGCCCTGGACGACGCCCCACATCCCCTTGACCATCACCTCTTCCTGCTCCGGGGTCATCGGGACCAATTTCGGATCGGGCCGGTCAAACTTGAATCCGGGACGTTCCGGAAAATAACTTGATGTGCCCTCTTCGCCCATAGCCGAGATCGGCCTGAATTC
>JAJNPX010000188.1 GCA_021155145.1 Acidisarcina sp.
GGCGAAAAATCGATACCGAGAAAGAATCCTTCAAATATGACCCCGCACGCCCGTTTGATCAGGTCCTTTGCGAGCCGCGCCGCACCGATCTGTTCGCCTTCATACTCGAGTTCCATCTTGCCCGTCATCGACGGCATCGCGGCGTAGATATCTGAAATTCGGGGTACGATCTCAGCCTCGTCTGTGATCAAGGCACGGCGCTCGGCGTTCGATACCGCTGATTCGAGCACAGAGATAGAGAAACGCTGAGATACGCCGCTGCGTTTGTCGACCCGTTGGTCATCGCGGGCCTCAAAGGCGATCTGCTCGATAAGCTCGGAAATGAACTCGGGGATCTCAAGACTGTACGCTTCCGTTCCTTCCCTTTTAATCCAGGCTTCCTGATTCGTGATCGACGAACTCAATTGAACATCGGCCGGGTAATGGGTTTGGATCTCGGCGCCGATCCGGTCCTTCAGCGGCGTGATTATCTTGCCGCGGGCCGTATAGTCTTCCGGATTTGCAGAGAATACGAGGACCACATCGAGCGGAAGGCGGACCGGATAGCCCTTGATCTGCACGTCGCCCTCCTGCATTATATTGAACAATCCGACCTGTATCTTACCGGCAAGGTCGGGCAGTTCGTTGATCGCAAAGATCCCGCGGTTCGCACGCGGCAGCAGGCCGAAGTGAATGGTCAGTTCGTCGCTCAGCAAATGGCCGCCTTTGGCAGCCTTGATCGGATCCACATCACCGATGATATCCGCGATGGTCACGTCCGGCGTCGCGAGCTTTTCGACAAAACGGTGCTCGCGGCTGACCCAATCGATCTTGGTCTCCTCGCCGTGCAGTTCGATCTGGCCGCGGCCGAATGCGCTGAGAGGCTTGAACGGGTCGTCGTTGATCTCGGAGCCGGCGATGATCGGGATCGTTTCGTCCAAGAGCGCTGTAAGCTGCCTGATGATCCGCGATTTCGCCTGGCCGCGAAGACCGAGAAGGATGAAGTTGTGCCTGGCAAGAACCGCGTTAACTATCTGCGGCACCACGGAACTGTCATACCCGAGAATGCCGGGAAATAAACGTTCCCCGCTGCGAAGCTTTGAAATTAGATTTGCACGCATCTCGTCCTTGACGGAGCGCGAAGCATAGCCGCTCGACCTAAGGTCACCCAGTGTTCGAATTTCTTTTGACATCTGCTTACTAGCTTACCAACCCGGCGGACAATTTACTCGCCGAGCATCCGAAGCAAGTCGCCCAATTCGGGCGGGAGTTCGTCCTCGGCCGGTTTCTTCACCTTTTTTGGCCGGCCGCGCTTTTTCTTTGGCGGCAGTTTCGAACCGATAAAATAGAGCGCCGGTTCGTCGCCGACGACTCGCGCAGAATGATATAGATCGCCCTCGAGAAACGAGCGGTCGCCCGCCTCGAGCTGAAACGTTCCGGAGGCCTCCACCGAGATCTCGAGAACACCGGAGATCACCCAGTAGGACTGGGCCTCAAGCCTCTTATTCATACCGCGCGTCGCACCCGGCTGCTCGCACCACTGGTAAACACAGTAGCCCTCGCGTTCGAGCAGCAGCCGGAGCATTGCGGCATTCGGGGCGTGGATCTCGCGCCACTTTTCAATATGGTACTTAGTCATCATTTCACTATTTTGCGACTTTTACTAGAAAAAGAGAATGCCCGGCGGCCCGGGCATTCTCGCAGCTCGAATATGCTCCGAGAGCTAAAACACGTACTTGTTCGCTTCAATAAGCGTATCGGCTATCCGCTGACGTGCCGCGATCGTGTTGACCGGCGAGTTGTTCTTTGTAAACCGCTTCAAGGCTACGAGCAGCGTGCGGCCTTCGTCGCCTTCGGCGATCGCGGCAATGGTGTTTCGCGCCTTGGCGTCGATCCGCATCATAGCGTCGTTGCAATAGACGCTAGCCATATCGACGAGGCGTGCGGCAGCCTCCTCGCCGTCATTTTCGGCTACCTTCTTTGCACGCAGTATCGCGGTTTCCATCTGGTAGGCGTCCATGATGATATCGGCACAATTGAGCAGAACCTCCTGCTGATCGGCGAGCGCCATCATGTATTTCTGAGCCGCCGTGCCGAGCACCATAAGGGCGACCTTCTTTGCGTTCTGCGCGAGCCTTGTCTCAGCCGCAAGGATCCCCGAATCCTCGTCGAACGACATCTGCGGATTCAGGATCTCGTCCTGCAGAGCCTTTGCAGCTTGCAGCAAACCTATCTTTCCCTTCATCGCACGCTTCATCAACTGGCCCGGAATTAGAAGCCGGTTGATCTCGTTCGTGCCCTCGAAGATGCGGTTGATGCGCGAATCTCGATAGGCCTTTTCCGCCGGATAATCAGCCGAATAGCCGTATCCGCCGTAGATCTGGACCATCTCGTCGACTACGTAATCCAGAGCCTCGGAACAAGCCACCTTGTTGATCGACGATTCGACCGCGTACTCCTCGATCGACTGTAATTTCTTCGCATTGTCGGCCCCGTCGCCGATCAGCGCGTCGATCATGCCTACCGTGCGATACGTTATCGACTCGGCGACCCACGTGCGGATCGCCATCTCGGCGAGTTTGTGCTTGATAGCGCCAAAGCTCGAGATCGGCTTGTTGAACTGATGCCGCTCGTTCGCATAACGAATGGCATCATGTAAGGCGAGTTTTGCACCTCCGGTCACCGATGCACCTAACTTGAACCGGCCGACGTTGAGAATGTTGAATGCGATCTTTGCACCGTCACCGACATTGCCGATGAGATTGGTCGCGGGGATCTTGCAATCAGACAGGATAAGCGGCGTCGTTGAGGACGACTTGATGCCCATCTTGTGCTCTTCGTTTCCGGGGCGGCAGTTTTCGCTTCGTTCTACGACAAATGCAGAAAACTTTTCCTTCTCTCCATCGACCTTTGCAAATACGATGAAGACGTCCGCAAAACCGCCGTTCGAGATCCACATCTTCTCGCCGTTGAGCGTGTAGGTCGTGCCGTCCTCGCTAAGTTTCGCCGTTGTTTTTGCCCCGAGGGCGTCCGAGCCCGAACCGGCCTCGCTCAAACAGTACGCGGTGACGACCTCGCCCGAGACGATCTTTGGTATCCACTCGTTCTTCAGCTCTTCTGATCCGAAATAGAGGATCGGCAGCAGCCCGATCGACGTCTGAGCACCGAATGTCGTACCGAACCCGCCCGCACGGCCCATCATCTCAGCGATCACGACTCCGGTCGTCTGGTCGAGCCCCGCACCGCCGAATTCCTCGGGAATGGTCGCCCCGAGAATGCCGAGTTCGCCGCCTTTTTTGACAAGGTCGCGGGCAACGTCCCAATTGTGCTTCTCCATCGCCTCGATACTTGGCCGCACCTCGTTATCGATGAATTCGCGCGTCGTTTCGCCGATCATCTTCTGCTCGTCGTTAAAGTCCTCGGGCGTAAATATCTCAGCCGGAGATCGGTCGGTGATCAGAAATTCGCCGCCTTTCAAATATTCTTTTTCGAGTCGTGTATCCATTGGAATTCTCCTAATAAAATCGTTCGGTCGGTGAGAGGAATTATAACTGAATGAACGTTCATTCAGCAAGCAGATTCGGGTCTAACAATTTTTCTATGAACTGGATTAATCCTGTCCGGTCCTACGGCGGGCCTCCACGTCAGCCGCGAGCCGCAACAATCGTTCTGGCCGATCCTTACCGAACTCATTACGGTAATCTGAAGCAGTTCGACCTTTTTTGTTCCGAATGCTCGGATTGGCGCCGAGCCGCAAGAGCCGCTCGGCAAAATGGAAATTAGCATTTTTTTCAGCAAGGATCAGCGCGGTATCCCCGTCCTCGTTCGTCTCATCCAGAGAGGCTCCGGATTCAGCTAACTTCTCAATAAGATCCGTCGCAGAGAGCCATACGACCATCCCGTCTCCGTGGGCACCAACCTCGCCCGATCGGAACTTACTTGCGGCGGCAAACATAAGAGCCGTCCATCCCCTCGAATCCTTCGCGTTGGGATCAGCTTCAGATTTCAACAATAGACTGACTTCATCGACGAAAAGCCGCGATGAAGATATCATCAATGGCGTCCGCCCATCCTTAGCCTTGGCATTTACATCAGCTCCTGCCGGAATCATGACCTCAAAGTTCTTCGCACGATTTCCCCACCCTTCCCACATCAGCGGAGTGCTGCCATCCGGTCGCCGTTCGTTGGGATCGGCGCCACTCTTAAGAAGCAATTCGACGATCTCTCGGTCGTTGCCATGAGAACAAGCGAAATAGAAGGCGGTCCATCCATTCTTATTCTTCAATGTCGGATCCGCCCCGGCAGCGAGCAGGAGTCGAACACCGTCCCTATGCCCCATCCACGCAAAGCGCATCAGCGCGGACAGCCCGTCTTTCGTCTGGACATTTACCTTTACACCGGCATTGAGCAAAGCCTGCAGGGTTTGGTGATAGTTATTACTTTGGGCCGCCTGAATGAGCACGGTACGCCCGTCGTCAAGCGTGACATCCAACGACGCCCCGTTTGCGATCAGATACTCGACGACAGCACCTCTGCCCGACGTGACAGCAGCCATTAGCGGAGTCCAACCCTTATGGCTTTTGGGCTCGACATTCGGGTCTCCTAGATTCGCCAAGAGGGACCTAACTTGAGTTAGGTCGCCGGCACCCGCGGCTTCGG
>JAJNPX010000212.1 GCA_021155145.1 Acidisarcina sp.
AGCAGCACGCAATCTTGAAAGTCAGGCACACCGTCATCAAGGCAGTGCGCGATTACTTTGACGACAACGGTTTCACACTCGCCGATACGCCGATATTTACCCCTGCCGCGTGCGAAGGCACGACCACGCTTTTTGAGGTCGATTACTTTGGGAATGATAAGGCGTATCTTACACAATCCGGCCAGCTTTATAACGAGGCGACGGCCGCGGCGTTCGGTAAATCGTATGCGTTCGGCCCGACATTCCGTGCCGAGAAATCAAAAACACGTCGTCACTTGACCGAGTTTTGGATGGTCGAGCCGGAAGTCGCTTACGCTGGTTACGAGGACATGATGGACCTCGGCGAGGGATTGATCCTCTCGATCGTCGAGCGTGTGTTGACCGACCGTAATGAAGAACTGAAGACGCTCGAACGCGATACGACGGTCCTCGAAGCGATCAAAGGCCCGCTCCCGCGTCTGCATTACGACGATGCGGTAAAGATGCTCCAGGAAGGTCACGCAAAAGGCGAGCTTGAGAACAACTTCGAATGGGGCGGCGACTTTGGTGCACCGGACGAAACCTATCTTTCTAAGCAATTCGGCCTTCCGGTCTTCGTCCACCATTTTCCGACCGCTATAAAAGGTTTCTATTTTGAGGTCGATAAGGATCGCCCCGAATGCGCTCTGGGCATCGACCTGCTCGCACCCGAAGGCTACGGCGAGATCATCGGCGGCGGCGAACGCGCCGCAAATCTCGATTACCTGATCGAACAGCTCAAAGCTCACGACCTCGACCAGGAAACGTTCGAATGGTACCTCGATCTCCGCCGCTTCGGCTCCGTCCCCCACGCCGGCTTCGGCATGGGCATCGAACGCACCGTCGCCTGGATGTGCGGCATCGAACACGTCCGGGAGACGATCCCTTTTCCTAGAATGCTCTATCGCTTGAGACCATAAAATTGGGAGAAGATCGATCATGCTAAATTTCTTAAGGATCACAAGTTTTCTGGTCACATTCTTGTGCACCCCAGCTATATTCGGCCAGTCCGCCGCTGATATTTCTCCATCCGAGACAAACCCGACGGCCGTTGCGTTGATCAAGGAAGCTGTTCAGCTAGAAGAATCGGGAAGGCTTTACGAGGCTATCGGAAAGTTCAAAGAGGTCTTGAAGATAGAACCGAAAGACTTTGCCGCGATGAATAGCATTGCCGGCATTTATGGAGTGCTCAAGCAGCCGCAGCAACAGATCGATTGGGCACAAAGATCTTTCGATGCCAACCCGAAATACTGGAAGGCCTTGATTAACCTGGGGAATGGCCAGGCAGTAAGTGGCAAGTTCGAGTTGGCTTTCGCGACATTTGAAAAAGCTCGTTCGATTGCTCCGAAGGAACCGCTTCCGGTCTATTCACTTGGCGTTGTCGCGGAGAATCGCGATCAGATCGCTGAAGCACTTAAATTTTATCTGATATCCGTTGAACTCGATCCCAAGTTCCAGGACGGATTGTTTAGCGCGGCGGCAATGCACGCAAGTCTCAGGCAGTTTGCGGAGGCTAAGAAACTTCTCACACGCCTTCTTGAAATAGAACCGCGGGATCAAGATGCTCGCCAAATGTTAACTGCCATCGAGCGGGAGATGGCTAAACCCTAAATGCCCAACGTTGTCGTCATCGCCGGACCGAACGGAGCGGGCAAATCCACGCTGGCTCCGGCATTGCTTCGCGACACGCTGAACATTCCGGAGTATGTAAATGCTGACACGATTGCGGAAGGACTTTCGGCATTCGCTCCGGAAGACGCATCCTTCGATGCAGGCCGAGTGATGCTGGAACGTCTTCGTCGCTTGGCGAGCGAGAAGAAGGACTTTTCTTTTGAGACGACTCTTGCCACTCGATTCTATGCGGGCTGGCTCCGTGACCTTCAGTCTTTTGGATATCGGACAAGTCTTATTTTTCTATGGCTGCCGAATGCTGAAACCGCGATTGCCCGCGTGGACGAACGAGTGAGGTTGGGCGGCCATTCAGTACCGGAAGAAACAATACGCCGCCGATATGATAGAGGTCACAAGAATCGTTTCGAGCTGTATCTGCCGGCGGTGAACCATTGGAAACTTTTTAGTGCCGCTCCGGAAACGCCTTTAGAAACTGCTAGATTTGACGACGTGAATGGAGAGATGATCTTTCAACCAACGTTATGGGAACAAATGAAAAGGTGACTAGCGATAATCGAGATTTGTTTGTTCGCTACGGCGACGAAATAAACAGAGCATACGAGCGTGCGGTTCGCGAGGCCTTGCTGAAACATAATAAGGCGGGGAATCCAATCGCAGTAGAGCGGGATGGGAAGCTGGTAATACTTCAGCCCGACGAGATCAAGGTAGAACCCGAGACGAATGAATCGAACCGTTGACCTCATCCTTGCGGCAAGCAAGTCGTACCTTCCGGGAGATTTTGTCGTGCGTCGTGCTTTGCCCCGACGGGAGCTGAGGCGGGTTGGCGGGTTCGTGTTTTTGGATCATTTCGATCAGCCGGACATCACGCCGGAGTTGTTCGACGTACCGCCGCACCCGCACGTTGGTCTCCAGACGGTCACTTATTTGATTGAGGGCGAGATACT
>JAJNPX010000215.1 GCA_021155145.1 Acidisarcina sp.
ATGCGGAAACGCTTTGCCTTTACCCTTCTGATCGTTTTCTGCCATCGTGCGGCAGAGGTCCGCCATTTCGATGGCGGCCATTGCGGCCTCGTAACCCTTGTTACCCGATTTCAGGCCGGAGCGGTTGACGGCCTGCTCGACGGTATCCGCTGTGACGACGCCGAACATCACCGGAATGCCGGCGTCCAGGGCCACGGTCGCAACCCCTTTTGCGGCCTCGCCCGCCACATAATCAAAGTGGGGGGTCTCGCCGCGAATAACGACACCGATAGCGATCACCGCATCAAATCGCCCCGAAAAGGCCGCCTTCTTGGCCGCCAGCGGCAGCTCGAAAGCGCCCGGGACCATAAAGATCTCGACATCGGCCTCCGATGCCCCGGCGCTTTCCAGAGCATCGACCGCACCCTCGACAAGCCGTGACGTAAGGAGATCATTCCAACGGCTGGCTACGATCGCGAACCGTATTCCGTTCGCATTGGTTTTTCCTCGATGTATGACGGGCTTCAAAATTGATCACCTCAAGGCTCAGCTCCAACGTCCAGTATATGTAAGGAGCTTTGGGAATGACAAGAACAAAAGGAACATTGCATTCAGTGCGACCGGATCTGATAATATTCCCGATCGATGTCCGGCCAGATATTCGAAACTGAAGAGACCCTAATTATCGAGACGCCGGAGCGCGTACCGCTCGCGTTTGCGCTCGCATCCATCGGGAACCGATTTCTGGCCGTGGCCATCGATCATACGATCCAATTCCTTTCGATCGCTTTGATCGTATTCATATTCCTGTTCGCAGCCGGAGCGACGAGCGGAGGTGGATCGAACCTGATAGACGGCCTGGGCACCGAGGTGCCGAACTGGCTTATCGCCGTAATGATCCTGATCCTCTTCGTGGTCTTTTCGGGGTACTTTGCACTGTTCGAGTGGTTATGGGACGGGCAGACGCCGGGAAAACGCCTGACCAAATTGCGGGTCATTCGCGAGGACGGAAGGCCGATCACGCTCTGGGAGGCGATCGCTCGAAACCTGTTGCGCATCTTCGATGCCATCCCGGGCTTTGTCATTCCCGTTTATTCTGTCGGGCTGATCGTGGTCTTCCTGAGCGGAAGAGATCAGCGTGTCGGCGACCTTTTTGCGGGTACTGTCGTCATCCGCGAGCGTACCGACGATGCGCCGACCTTCGCCGAGACGTTCTCAAATCCTGTGTCCGATGCCGCATTCAGACGGGTGCAGCGGCAGACGGTATTTGAGGCGAATATTCAGGCTATCGCGGAGCCCGAGATCGAGATCGTCGAAAGTTTTCTTCGGCGCCGATGGGACCTCACCGAACGGCAAAGGGTCTGGATGGCGTGGCGGATCGCCCTTCCGCTGATGTTCAAGCTAAAACCGAAGTACGACGCGGAGACCTTCACCTATGAAGGGTTTCTCGAGGAATTGCTTCACAAGTATCACGCGAAAGCTCGATTCCTAAACTAAAAGGAAGTCATTTGCCTTCCCAGTCATATAGAAAGAATTTGCCGGCTGCTTCCGGGGCCAGCGTGCCGCCAAGCATCTCGACCGCCCTCGAAAGCACTGGATCGCGCAAGGCTGCAAGGTCCTCGGCCGAGGGGATAAGTCTTTCGTCGGGCTGTACTCCAACGTGCTCCACGCTTTTCCCATCCGACATTATGACGTCAGCGTTAGTAATGCTCGCCCCGTAGAAGACCGAGGTAATGCCGCTTCCGACCTCGCCTTCGAACGACCGGGCCTGCATCACCGCGCCCGCCGATATGTCGCCGATCACGCTGCCGCGTTTCTCAAGCTGTACAAGGCGGGCAAGGATCTCCGACGCAGATCCGGACTCACTGTCGATGATCAAAACGAGTTTCCCCTGAAAGACCTCCTTGCCTCTGGTCTTTGAGGCGATGGGGTCCATCGGTTTACGCCCTTTCAGGTCCGCGATCTTTAGGTCCCTGTCGAAAAGGAACCCGGCCAACCGCTCGAGCGTTTTGACATATCCGCCGCCATTGCCCCGCAGATCGATGATCAGGCCTGTGGCGTTCCCGACGCGCTGGCTCATGATCGTATCCACTTGCGTAGGTTCGAATGAGAAGGAAGGCATCCGCCAGATCACGATCCCGCCTACCTTCTGGAAGAGATGTTTGTCATTGCGTGTCTCTCTGAAGTCGTTCTCGAGGGTAAAGAAGTTCGTCGCATTGATGCTTTGGGGCAGAGACCTGATCTTAGAGGCGATGTCCATCGTACGGGGTTCCGAGGCTCCGGGAGCGAGAGCGACAACTCTCAGACCCTGGCGTTTGCTCAAAACGTTATAGTAATAGAGCATCTTCCACATTTCCTTTCGGGTCGGTTTGAATCCTTCGACATTCAGGACCTCATCCCCGGGTTTGAGGCCCTTTGCTTCGGCGTCGCTTCCGGGCTTGACCGTGGTCACGAAACTCTTGTCGCCGATCATCTTCATTCGCCATCCGTACTCAACCCTTAGATTGGTCGACGGCGGCAGAAAATAAAGGTGCGAGTCGTTAAAGTCCATAAGCGTCTGGGCAATGATGCCCATCGCCTGCCCCGTGGTGGTAGCCGCATCCAGCTTTTCTCCCGCGAGCTTGAACCGCGCCTCTAGGTCGATGTTGTGAAAGTTCTCATCGTAATAGTCCTTCTGGACCGCTGATTTGATGTTCTTCAACATCGCCTTCATTCGCTCCTTTTCGATCCGGTCCATTTTGGCCTGGGCAGTAGCATTGGCGGGCAGGGCCACGAGCGACACGGTAACGGCCAGGCATAGGAACGCAAAAAAATAGATCAGGTCCTTCATACTTCGACTCCAAAAAAAGGTGCTAGTGGTTTTTTACAGTGTGAATGTTCGAAACGGTACGGTTTCAGATGATACTATGAAGGACGTCTTTTGTTAATAATAGAAGCTCTATTTTTGCACTTTTTTGTCTCGCCTTAATTTATAAATGAAGAAGAATATCCTGCTGACGGGCGGAGCCGGGTTCATCGGTTCCCATCTCGCCGAAAGGCTTCTCGGTGAAGGTTTGTGGAACCTCACGATCGTTGACGACTTGAACGATTTTTATTCGCCGGTGATAAAGCGGGCGAATCTCGAGGCCATCGGCCGGACGGGAGAGTTCAGGTTTAGGGAGGCGGACATCCGGAGCCCAGAGAACCTCGCGCAGATCTTCGACGATGGTTCCTTTGACATCATTGTTCATCTGGCGGCGCGGGCCGGCGTCAGGCCGTCGCTGAAAGAACCGAGGCTCTACGCCGAAACGAATATCAACGGCACGCTCAATCTCCTGGAACTGGCGCGCGACCACGACATAGGTCAATTCGTTTTCGGTTCGTCGAGTTCGGTTTACGGCATCAACGAAAAAGTCCCATTTGCTGAGGACGATCCGATCCGAAATCCCATCTCACCGTATGCGTCGACCAAAGCGGCGGGCGAATTGATCTGTCACACCTACTCGCACCTCTTCGATATCCGGACGGTCTGCCTGCGGTTCTTTACGGTCTACGGAGCCCGCCAGCGGCCGGATCTTGCTATTCACAAATTCTCGCGTCTGATCAGGGATGGGAAGCCGATCCAGCTGTTTGGTGACGGCACGACGCGGCGGGACTATACCTATATCGACGACATCATCTCGGGCGTTCGGGCGGCCATGGACTACGACGCTTCGATGCACGAGGTCTTTAATCTTGGCAAGTCGGAGACGACCGAGCTTTCACGCCTGATAGAACTTCTCGAAGAAAGCCTTGGAAAGAAAGCCGTCATAGACCAACAGCCAATGCAGCCCGGCGATGTCCCCATTACATACGCTGACGTCTCAAAAGCCCGAAAGCTTCTCGGCTACGATCCGAAAACGAAGGTCGAGGAAGGCATTCCGAAGTTCGTGGACTGGTTTCTGTCGGCCGATCACAAATGAGTGAAAAGCCCCACGAGAAATATGCTGACCTCAGCGATCGGATGGTTTCGATGGTAAGCCGACAGGCGGCAATAAGATACTCGAAGTTCAGCCTAACTCCATCCGAAAAGCCTCTTCATTAGCGGCAGGAGACGATGGCCGCTGACGACACTCCGAAAGAACTCCTCGTGTTCGAGTTCGACGCGGGCCATGTCGAGTAGGTCTCGGACGCATTCGTGCATTTCCAGTTCGGCCGCAAACGCTGCGGCATCCTCATACTCGACGGAATTGTGGCTTTCGAGCCGTCCGGCAAAATACATCGGCATGAACCAGCCCGAAATATGACAGGTCAGGCCAAGCACTCGTCCGATCGACCAAAATACCCTTTCGCGGGCCGGCCGCGGAGCTGCCCCGAGATTCTCAAGCCATTCGCCGACCCGTCGTCGATGGTCCCATTCCTCTTCTTCGATCTGCCTGATCCGATCTCGCTCGGGTGATCTTTTCAGAGACTTCCAATGGCCGCGATAGGCGTAGGCCGCCGCGACCTCACCGGAGTAGGCGTTTTGCAGAATGTGGATCAGCGCGGCGCGGGCGGTTTTCATTGGCTACGTGCCATTGTATCGAAAGAGCGTCTCAAAAGCCGCCAATTCGCGGAAAGCGGCCGTTCAAAAGTTTCATGAGTTCGACGGCTCCGACTTCGCCTTTCTTGCGGATAAAGTCGCGTGGGGTGTTGTCGCCTATCTCGAAGACGATGGCTTCCATTCCGTGTTTGGCGAAGAAATGATTGCGGCTGACGCGAGTGGGTAACAGGCGCCGGTTGGGCTGTATCCGCGGTTCGTAGTAGGGAATCGAGGCCCGGATATTTTCGAGCCATCGTGCGACGAGGCGCGGTGCGTTGCCCTCATAGATCGGGTTCATCGGGTAATAGATGTCGTTCCAGGTCGAATGGAAATCGATGCCGAAATAGAACTTGCCCCCTGTCTCGGCCTCTTTGCGTGTAAGAAAGTCGCGTACGAGCTGAGTTTCGGCCTGGTTGAAGTCCGACCAGTCGCGATTCAGGTCGACTCCGCCCTGGTTGTGGCGCCAGTGGCCTTCGTCGACACCGTCCGGGTTCATCAGCGGGACGACATAAATGCCCCAATTCTCTCTAAACGCTCGGCTGAGTTCGTCGCTGTTCGCGATAGTCTCTACGAACGCCTGCATCGCAAAATAGCCGGTGACCTCGGGCGGATGCTGACGTGAGATAACTAGGATCATCCGCTTGGAGTTGAGGTTCCCCATTTTGAGCATACGCATAGGCCGTCCCTCTCGGCTTTTGCCGATCTCCTCGATCTGAAAGCTGCCCGCCTTTGCGGTCGCATTCATCCATTCGTTGACGTGCTTCGAAGTTCGGAGTTCCTGGGCACTGACCCAAAGCGGCTTCTTGCCGGTGCGAAGGGTCATAGTGATACTTCGCGGCAGCGAATCGACCACCCCTGTGCCTGTACCCTTGTCTTCCTCGACGACCAATGCGGGGTCGAGCGTCGTCCAGTTCATCCCGTCATAACTTGTTTTCGGGTCGTACCGATGGCGTGCGAACTCAGGGTAAACGAGGCGGACCTGGATATCCTTCTTCTTCTTCGACCAAACCTTGAAGGCATACCAAGGACTCGGGTTGATGGGCGAGTTTTCGGGCGTGATCGTGATAACGAATCGGCCGGTCTCGTCCTTTTCGATCTTGTTCGCTCGAGCTCCATCGAACTCATTCGAGAAATAGACGCGGTCCTCCTTGAACTCATATGTGCGGCGCACCTGCTTTTCGATCGGCCGGGTTTGAGTGCTGACCTCAGCCTCAGGCTCTTGAGCGAAAGCGGGGAGTAGTAATAGTGAGGAAAGGAGAAAGACGTTGAGTTTATGAAAGTGCGATCTCATTGGTCTCTATTGTTTGAAAGGAAGCGATCACGATGTGCTCGTGGCTCCAAATGACATAGGACGCGTTCGACATAGAGCTAAGGCCTCAACCTGATCGCGGCCGCGCTCACTCACCGAAAACATAATATCAGAACACATAATTTGGAGAATGAGTTGACACGATTTATAAATGGAATTATTCTAATCCAAATTTGGCAATTGAGGCGCACAATGAAGGACGTCGGAAGTGCGGGATTAACTAAACAACGCCAGGCGGTGCTGCAAGTGATCAGGGGATCGGACGGTCATCTGACGGCGAACGAGGTGTTCGAGGACGCCCGGAGGATCCTACCCGGGATCTCGTTCGCGACCGTCTATAACTCCCTGCGGTTTCTTAGGGAGCAGGGAATGATCGGTGAAGTGCTCTTTGGGAGTGACGCCGCCCGGTACGACCGCAAATTAACCCGGCACGATCACGCGATCTGCAATGCCTGCGGAAAGCTTATCGACCTCGACCTGCCGATCCCGCCGGAGCTCGTAAAAAGAGGGGAGCGACTTTCGAAGTTCAAGGCTGATTCGATCGAAGTGATACTTCGGGGCACATGCCCCGATTGTGTCCGGGCCTGATATCTGCAATTGCGCCAATTTTATTGAACTTAAAACCACGAAGGGAAAGGATAACAAGAGATGGAAAAAACTAACGGAACGAATGGAAACGGTTCGGGCAAATGCCCGTTCACAAGCGGAGCTCTGAAGTACACACATGGGACTTTCAGGGCCAATCGTGATTGGTGGCCGAACATGCTGAGATTGGACATTCTGCGGCAGCACACGGCCAAATCCGACCCGATGGGTGCGGGTTTTGATTACAGGGAAGAGTTCAAAAAGCTCGACTACGAAGGGCTGAAGAAGGATCTTGCGGCGTTAATGACCGACTCGCAGGATTGGTGGCCGGCAGACTTCGGACATTACGGCGGCCTGTTCATCCGCCTCGCATGGCACTCGGCGGGTACATATCGGATCGGCGATGGCCGCGGCGGCGGCGGGCGCGGACAGCAGCGTTTTGCCCCGCTCAACAGTTGGCCGGACAACGTAAGTCTTGACAAAGGCCGCCGGTTATTGTGGCCGATCAAGCAGAAATACGGCCGAAAGATCTCTTGGGCTGACCTGTTCATACTCGTCGGCAACGTCGCACTCGAGACGATGGGCTTCAAGACATTCGGCTTTGGCGGCGGACGCGAGGATACATGGGAGCCGGATCAGGACGTTTACTGGGGTGCCGAAGACAAATGGCTCGGCGGCGACGTCCGATATCAGCACGGCTCTGAAGGTGTAAAAGGCGAGGGCGTGCTCGTCTCGGACGACGACGCCGACGGCGATAAGCACAGCCGAAGGCTCGAAGATCCGCTCGGTGCCGTTCAGATGGGACTGATCTATGTGAATCCCGAAGGCCCGGATGGAAATCCCGATCCGTTGAAAGCCGCGATCGACATTCGTGAAACGTTTGGCCGCATGGCAATGAACGACGAAGAAACTGTCGCCCTGATCGCCGGCGGACACAGTTTCGGCAAGACCCACGGCGCCGCCCCGGCGACAAATGTCGGTGTTGAACCCGAAGGAGCGAGTCTCGCCGCTCAGGGCTTAGGCTGGCACAACAGCTACGGTACCGGAAAGGGCCCGGACACGATAACGAGCGGCTTGGAGGTTACCTGGACCACCACGCCGACGAAATGGAGCAACAACTACTTCGAAAATCTGTTCGGCTTTGAGTGGGAGCTGTCTAAGAGTCCGGCCGGCGCTCACCAATGGGTAGCGAAAGATGCGCCGGAGATCATCCCCGACGCATACGACCCGGCAAAGAAGCACAAGCCGACGATGTTGACGACCGATCTTTCACTCCGATTCGATC
>JAJNPX010000220.1 GCA_021155145.1 Acidisarcina sp.
GCGGGCGATCGCGGCCGGGCTGAAATTGATCGCGGTCATCAGCATCAGGGTCTTGTGCTTTGCGGGCTGTTTACGCCAATAGATCGCCCCGCCCAGGAACAAAATGAAGAATGCCATGTCCAGGACTGGTATCAGGAAGAATGCATGCGGATCGAGCCCGCCCGGTGCCGTCCCGCGAACGACGTGCGAATCCCAGGCCGTCATCATTCCGACGACTACGACGATCACCGCAAGGCCCACTCCGGCAAGACCCAGAGACATATGCAGTTTCAAATTCTTTGTCCGGGCAAGGGCTATCTGTATTACGAAATAGACGACCCAGGCCGACATCACGACCGCATGAAAGTGCACCAGAGAATTTGCGAACGGTGGATTCTCAAAAAACGGGCGGAAATAGTAGGTCTTGAAATAGCCGACAAGTACCAGCAGAGGGAAGATCGCTGCGGCGGCAATGAACAAGCCTTTGTCCGAAGGACGCGTGAACGTTTGAGCGTTTGTAGCCATATGAACTTCTCCAAGAACGCACGCGATTTCCCGGGCTCAAATGTATCAGTCGGTCACCGGATTGGTTTGATTCAGAGATCATTGGTGGTAAAGTTCCGCTGTACCCGACCGGGTCCAAACTCACTTTTTGGAGACGAACGTATGCGGCACAGACCACTCGTTATAAGTTTATTGTTTCTATGTGCGCCGATACTTGCCTTGTCGCAGTCGGCAGCGCTTTCCCCGAATGAGAAGATGCCCGGAATGATCGAGGGAAAGGTCACCGCCGTCACTAACGGAGACCAGCTTACGGTCAGGACTCGGAACGGCAGGTCTTATGTCATCCTGCTTCACGGTATCGATGCGCCCGAAGCCGAGCAGGACTTTGGAGCCGAATCGAACAAGGCGCTCACCCAGTTGGTAATGAACCGGACCGTGTCCGTCGTCTTCCACAGGGAGACGTCAAAGGGACAATATATGGGCACGGTTTTTTACGAGGGACAAGATATTGGGCTTCGGCTACTTGAAATTGGCTCGGCTTGGCATTATAAAAGAGTCAGCGGCGAGCAATCGTCTGACGCACGGGCCACCTATGCACTGGCGGAATTGAAAGCACGTGAAGCACGTGCCGGCCTGTGGGCAGATCAAATGCCGATACCGCCATGGGAGTTTCGCGACGAGTTTGAAGGCAAGGATGCGGCCGTAGGACCGGATGCAATTCCGGCAAAAAATGTCGATGCCGCCGCAAAGGCCGCGCAGCCGCCGACCGAAGACCTCAACCCGGGCCGTGTATATATGCGAGGGCCGCGCGGCGGATGCTACTACCTGAATGCCGCAGGCGCTAAGGTCTATGTAAAGGATAAGGACCTCTGCCCGAAACCGTAGAAATAGATGAGTTAAAATTGGAACCCGAACGCACCATTTCGCTGACAGAACCGACCGTTTGCCCGGATTGCGGCGCGGCCCATACTGATGGAAGCGATGCATGCATCTCTGCCTACCCGGTATCCGGCTCCATTTTTTTCGACGAAACCGAAGACGCCTCCGATCTCCTTGAACTCCCCGAGGACGGTTCACCACTCCGCTTTTTTCCCGAAGAGAACGTCGAGGTCAGTGAAGAGACCGAAATGACGGTCGAGAGCGATCTGCCAGCGTGGGAGCCCGGGCGGGAGACCCTTGTCATCGGACACGCCTCTGCGTCTGGCTTTGATGGCAGAATTCGGCAGGAAACCGATTTCGGGCCATCGCTGGCTACGCAGGTAGATCTCGCGGTAGCGTCACATAGCTCTTTTCAAAGGAAGCCACAAGTTAAAAATGCTTTCCGAACGGCAGCGATGCTTGTGGTCGCCGCTTTGGCCGGAGCGGCCGCCGTTTACTTCCTTGGACGGACAGAACCGCCGCGGCCCGCCGTCATTCAGGAGAATGGAACCTCTGGCGAGATCGGTGCATCGACCTCCGAGGTGTTCGTCAGCCGTCCGCAGTCTGATGTTGCCCCGATGCAGGGAGTCGCAGAAACGTCCGAGGGAGAGACCCAACAGGATCCGAGACAGTGGCCACACACAGCCGAGCAGCGACCTTCTCGCCCCGCGACGTTGCGTTCGAACGCCGAGGTTGGAACTACGGGGTCCGCACAAAATGCAGTGGCCGCACCCGACATTGATACGTCCGCCGCCGTGCCGACGACGAATTCCGAAAAAGAGGCAAATGTTGCTGGAATGGTGATCCGCAAGCCGACCGAGCGGAAGCCGCTGGCTAGATGTGCGGATGGAACGTACAGTTATTCGGCCTCGCGTTCTGCTGCGTGTTCCGGCCGGGGCGGAGTGGGTGAATGGCTCTCGGGTGACAAGCCGGCGACCAATTCCGGAGCGAAGAACGTCGCCTATATTTTAGGTCCCCGCGGCGGATGCTACTACCTTGACCCTTCCGGCCGAAAGATCTACGTCGAAAAAAAGTATTGCACATGACGACTGGCCAGAGGTTTCCCAGCAAGATATGAATCTCGAAGAACGGATCAAACAGGACCTTACAGATGCGATGAGATCTAAGGACGCCGGCAGGCTCTCGACCCTGCGTATGGTAAAAGCCACCCTTATGAATCGCAGGATCGAAAAAGGCGGCGACCTAACGGAAGAGGAAGTACAAAAAGCACTTCAGTCCCTCGTAAAGCAAAGACGGGATTCGATCGAACAATACGAAAAGGCCGGAAGGTCTGAACTCGCAGAAAAAGAGGCCGCCGAGATCGCACATATCGAGATCTATTTGCCACAGACCGCGACCCCGGCCGAGATCGAACAGGCCGTCGCCGAAGCCGTGGTCGAGACCGGGGCAACATC
>JAJNPX010000239.1 GCA_021155145.1 Acidisarcina sp.
CGTTCATGGTCATGCTTGAGCGGCTTTCGCCGCAGGAACGGGCAGTGCTGTTGCTTCACGACGTTTTCGACCTCGGGTATGCCGACATTGCGAATGTGATGAAGAAAGAAGTGCCTGCCGTCCGCCAGATGCTTCATCGCGCCCGCGAAAGAGTACGTGCGGACAAGGCTCGTTTCCGCCCTGATCGTGAGGAGCACCGGGCCCTCGTCGAACGATTTTCCGTGGCAGCATATATGGCGGACGAGAATGCGCTGCTCTCACTCTTCTCCCCCGAAATTGCCGTGACAAGCGACGGCGGCGGAAAGATCACCGCAGCCCGAAAGGTGATCACCGGGCTCAGGCGCGTCATCCGCCTGTTCACGATCGCCGTCGGTGGCCACGCCGAACGCATAACCCACGAGATAAGAGAAATAAATGGCGAGCCGGGAATTGTCGAGTATTTCGATGGAAAGGTCTTTGCCACGAATACTTTCGAGACTCATGATGGAAAGATCACCGCTATTTATCGCGTGATGAACCCGGATAAATTAAAAGCCCTCGAAAAAGATGCAAGATAGTGTCACGTTCGTTCTCCTTGCCCGTCTTACCCTATGAAGGCCAATAGTGGCCGTCAACTTGAAATAATAGGAGTAATAATATGGAACCACGGATAAATTTGATCGAGAAGGGTAAAAAGACACTTGCACCGGTTTTCGGTATTGCCGCCTATCTTGCAAGGTCGCCGATCGACAAAAAACTGCTTCACCTTATCGAGTACCGCGTGTCTCAGATCAACGGCTGCGCGTATTGCCTCGATATGCATTCGAAAGACCTCCGTCACGAGGGAGAATCCGAACAGCGCATCTATCTGATATCGGCCTGGCGCGAGACCGATCTTTTCACGGCACGCGAAAAGGCAGCCCTCGCATGGGCTGAAGCAGTGACGACCTTGCCGAACGGGCAGGTGCCCGACGACGTCTTCCAAACGGCGAAAAATGAGTTTGGCGACGAAGTACTCTTGGACTTGACCCTGGCGGTTACCTCGATAAACGTGTGGAACCGATTTAATATCGCGTTCCGTACGCCTGCAGGTTCTTATCAGCCGGGACAGTTTGCGAACGCAACAGCAGTATGAGCATCGGGCTAAACCACACTATCGTCCACTCCAGGGATCAGCGGAGGTCTGCCGTATTTTTTAGCGAGATACTCGGCCTTGAGCCACCACGCCGGTACGCGCATTTTGATGTCGTACAGCTCGATAACGGGGTGACACTCGATTTCATGGACTCAGACTCCGCAATCGAGGTTCAGCACTATGCGTTTCTCGTGGACGAGCATGAGTTTGACGCCATCTTTGAGCGGATCCAGGAACGCTCGATCCCATTTTGGGCCGATCCGCAGCATCAGTTAGCGAACGAGATCAACACAAACGATGGCGGCCGGGGACTGTATTTCGATGACCCGAGCGGCCACCGTCTCGAGATCATTACAAGGCCGTATGGAAGCGGCGGTTAACGAGACATCCTTGACGAGAGCGGCTGGCCCGGAGACAGCCGTTCTCATTGATCCAGATCTCGGACTTGGCGAATGACCTGATCGAGTTCGATCTCATCCACGTTTGAGGCTTTCGACGAGATTCCCATCAGCAGTTGATCCTGCGCGTTCCCTTTTTCTTTTGCCACCGAATATGGAAGGTCCTCGCGAAAAGTGACCATTGAGTATTTTGAGAAGTAATCCGGATACTTCTGTTCAAGCCTTGTCTCGAGTTCGCGTTTGCGTTGAAAGATGGGGTCCGCCGTCGCGTCGCGCATCTCGTAAAAGTTCTCTTCCGCCATATTCTGGATGGCGTCGGCATTGGGTTTCCGAAGGGAGCCGAATCTTTCAAAAACCGCTTTCCAGTTCAACCCCGATCTTTCGGCGGCAGAGATATCTTCCTTGACCAACCTATCCAAAACACGCACATCCTCAAAAGCGCAGTTCATACCTTGTCCATAGAATGGGACCATCGCGTGTGCCGAATCGCCGAGGAGCAGGGCCTTTCCATCGGCGTTCCACGGCCAGCACTTGATCGTGCCGAGGTTGCCGGTCGGGTTGTGAAAAAAATCATTGACGAGAGTCGGCATCAGCGGAACGGCGTCCGGGAATTCTCTGTCGAAGAATTCGATGACGGCGGCTTCGTCGGTGAGGGAGTCGAACGTCGAAGCTCGTACGTCAGGAAGCGTGCTTTCGGACACCACGGCGGTACGCTCGATGTCACTCGCGGTGCCGCCCGAGTGTGCCAGGAACAATGTGCATGTGAAACTGCCGTCAAAATTCGGCAGTGCGATCATCATGAATCTATGCCGCGGCCAGATGTGGAGGGCATTCTTTTCGAGCAGGAACTCTCCGTTAGGTCCGGGAGGAATATGCAGTTCTTTATAGCCGTGTTCGAGCCACGTCTGAGAGAAGTCGAACCGCTCGACACCGCCGTTCATCATCGAATGGCGAACCGCAGATCCGGCTCCGTCTGTGGCGATCACTGTCTCAGCCTCGACCGATCGTCCGGAGGAAAAATCCGCGACCCCGTCTACACAGTCGAAGCCGACACACCGTTCTTCAAAATGAAAGGTTACACCATCGTGTTCCTCAGCTGCATTCATTAATGCGATGTTCAAACCGGCTCGCGAGACCGAGTTGATGTACTCGCCTTGTCGCCCGCTGTACGGCAGCAGCTTGGTTTCGCCCGAAACGGGATGGATCATCCGCCCGTACATCGGCACGGCCTCAGCGAGCATATATTCGTCCATCCCGACCTCGCGAAGCGCCGCGATGCCGCGGTCGGACAACGCAAGATTGATCGACCGCCCCGACGCCGTTGTTTCCATCCG
>JAJNPX010000266.1 GCA_021155145.1 Acidisarcina sp.
TTGAAACGCAGGAACTTCGCTGTAGCCCAGAAAGCGACGAATCACTTCGGCAAATCCGAAGACAGCAAGTATCAACTGAAAATAACCGCTTGCTTTAGCAATGTTCTTTTTTTTGGCAATCGTGCCGCCGACGGCAAAAAGCGCAAGTCCATAAACGAGGCTGTCGGCAAGCATATCCAAGCTATCGGCAACGAGTCCCATTGAGTTGGAGATGAAACCCGTCAACATTTCAAGGGCAAAAAAGAAAAAGTTGATGCCTAAAACTCGCCGCAGCAATTTTCGTTCTTCGGCGGTCGTGTCCGTTGACGAGAAATCGTCCGCCGCGTTCGTTTCCACGAATGACGCGCCAAGTTGTAAATCATCAAGGGCTTTGAAAATCGGTTCGTAATTGTCCGTATGGTAGATGTCGAGTTTGCGATTCGGAATATCAAACTGCATTGAAGTTATGTCAGTCAAGCCTTCAAGTTTCAGACGAATCATCTGTTCTTCGGAAGGACAGTCCATCTTTGAAACGCTGAAGGTGGTCTTTCGCATAATTAACGATAATGTGCATTTTACCACTAGGCCCCTAACTAATTATTAAGACGAACTGCCGTTAATGACACGGTGAATGTGCTGGTTACCCAACCGCGGTTCGACGCTGTGTGTTTTGCCTTTACCCGGTCGACTTCGATTTTCGGTCATGTCGGCTTTCAGCAAGCTGAAAAAAGGCGGCTGATGGAAGATGTGAAGATGATGGAAAGTCTGCAACCCAACGCAACCGCCGGCAGTCCGCCCTCGGTTACAAGCTCAAACTCGCTTGCCTCATCGGTCTTACAGAACATTTTCGGCCGAAATGGGTCACCTCAAACGAACGAGCTATTACCGTCGCCTCTGACTTCCAACATTCAAACCGGTACTGAAGGATCACACCCTTGCCAGAGGTTTGAGCCGTTCCACAGTAGTCCTCCCGTCCAGGGCTCCACACCATCCGATTTGGTCCGTAACATCCTTGGTCGCGTAGATGCGAGAAAGGATCGTGCCGCTGTAGAGCTCGGGATCAGCGCGAGCGAGGTCGAATCGCTCCCATTCGATCTTTCCAGACTTGAGAGTGAAGGTATCTTCATGAACATCGACTGCCGCGGGTTCGGCAGTCTTGTTCGGCAGTTGGAGTGGAAGGCTCTAGGCATAAGGCTGCCGGAAGATGCGGCCGTACGGGTCAGCCCGCCACGCGCCGGGTTGCTCCCCGATGTCTATCGAAACAAGCTGATGCGCGGCGCAGCCCAGGCACACAACGCGCTCAACCGATATGGTTTCCGGTTTACGCTCTGCGAAACGGTCTGGGGGACGAGCGAGTACAAGTGGATCCCTTGGGGTGCGTTCGAGCAGTTCGAGACGGAATATCTGAAAGCGAACGAAACGCTTGTGGCGGCGAAAGCGGAGACGCTTGGGAATTACGACGACATCCTAACCGTCCTGCAAGATAGTTTCTACAAACTCGCGGAAGACTCGGCGGACCGGTTCCAGGCGACCACGAGCGAGCCTTTCGACCGGGCCGAGTTCATCAATGTGGTCGCGGCCCAGGCGATCGGGATGGTGCCGACTCCGGAGATGATCAGGGACGGCCTGACGATCGAGATGAGGCCCAAGGTGGTAATCCTGGGTTCGGAAGTGGCCGCCGAACAGAAGTTGACGCGCGAACTAAGACTCGAGGCAATGCGGGCGGAAACGGAGACCCGCGCCGTCGAGATCGAGGCGAAGACGAGGAACAATATCGAGCGGCTGAAAGTGGCCGGCTTTGAGGAAGACCAGCGTCGCGAGCGAGAGGTCAAGGAACGCATACGCGATATGAAGATCGAGGCGGCCCGCCGCGAGGCGGAGGAGGCGGTCTCGCCGATCAAGGAAGGGCTGGCCCAGATCACCGCGAGGATATGCGAAGCGGCGCAGGAGATGTCGGTGCGGCTGAAGGATGCGAACTTCGTACCAGGCAGTCTCGCGAAACGGGCTCGCCAGATGTGCGAATGGTACAGCCTCATGAACTTCACGGGTGATGACTCTCTCGAAGACGTGCTCGCCAAATTGCAGGACGCCGCCGGCCGCGAAGCCAAGCAGCGCTCCCCGGAAGAGATGCGGGACGCCCTCAACGATGTCCTGCGTGCGACCACCGTTCAGTCCAGAAAACTCCTCGACGAGGACCGGCTATCAGCCCTCGAACTCTGATTTCGGGCGTCGAGCGTGCGACCCACGATCGAAGAAATCGACAAATCAAACGAACATGACGACTACCGAACCGGACGCCAGGAGCGTCGATAGATTCCTGCGCGAACTCGACGTGCGGATAAGAGCCCGCTACCCCTTGATAGCCATCAACACATACGAGGAGGATCGGGTTCGCGAAGCTCTGATCGATCTCGTATTTCAAGAGCGGCATAAGGAGAAACCGCTGTACATCTGGAGCCGGCCCGCTGGCCTGCAAAAAGTGTTCGATCCGAAGGAGGGCATCCTCCAGAACCCAGTGTCGGTCGGCGACACGGAGGACCCGGAGGGCGTTCTGGGTTTCATCTCGGAACAGAAGACGGGGCTCTTCTTGCTGTGCGACTATGCCCCCTACATCTCCCCGTACGGTCAGGAAGATCCGTTACTGGTTCGCCGACTTCGAGAGATCGCCTGGAAGCTGAAATCCACCAAAGCGACGGTACTGTTCGTCGCCCCCAACTTTCCCGACCTGAAGACGCTGGAAAAGGAAATAACGCAGATCGACCTCGAACTCCCGAAGGAGGGCGAGATCGAGGAGTCGATCGAGTTGCAGCTTGAGAATCTTCGATCGAGCGGGCTGGCCATCGATCTCGAGAAAGAGACGCAGGACGCTCTACTCCAGTCTCTCCTCGGGCTTACCGCCGGGGAGATCAGCAACGTGATCGCCAAGGCGGTGATCAGCTGCAACGGCCTCAATCGGGAATCGATCAACGTCATCCTCGAAGAGAAGAAGAACGTGATCCGCGGCAGCGGCTCGTTGACCTATGTCCATCCAGAGCCTGCGAGCAATCTCGGCGGTTATCAAGCTTTGCGATCGATTCTTGAGCGGGCCGCGTACACCTTCAGCCCGCGAGCGAAGGCCCGGCACGTCGAACCGTGCAAGGGAATACTGCTTGTCGGATTGCCTGGATGCGGAAAAGATCTTTGCAAGCGGGTCGCATCGTCGATCACCAACCGCGCCCTGCTAGATCTCGATTTCGGGTCGATCATGGGCGAGGGGGGCGGCGTCATCGGCTCGTCGGCGATGTCTATCAAGCGGGCCCTGTCGATCGCGGGCACGATCAAGGGGATCCTCGGAATCAGTGAATTCGAGAAAGCGGTCTCCGGGATGAAGTCGTCGAACAAGACGGACGGCGGTGAAACGGCCCGGACGATCTCCTACCTGCTCAACTGGATGCAGGACAACAAGGACGTGCTCGTGTTCGCGACCGCAAACGACGTTCGCGAACTCGAATCGGAGCAGTTCCGCATCGGCCGGTTCTCTTACATCCACTTCGTCGATCTCCCTGACACGGAGGATCGGTCCGAGATCTTCAAGGTTCATTTGAAGAAACGCGAACTGGTCCCCGAACAGTTCGACCTCGAAAAGCTCGTCGATAAGAGCAAGGACTTCTCCGGAGCGGAGATCGAAGCGGCGGTGAAGGACGGTGTGCTGGAAGCTTTTATTGACGGCGACCGCCCGGCGGAAACGCGGGACATCCTCAAGGCGGTCGAGGGCATAACGCCGACCGCCCAGATGATGAGCGAGAAGATCGAGGAGATCCGCAAATGGGCACGCAACAATATCAAAGGAGCGGCAAGTCGGATAGACAACTCTGGGATCACCGGGAATCGAGGTGACAGGATCTACGAGTTTTGATGCGAGGAGGTTTTTCATCAATGAGTAAGTACATGACATTTGAGTCACAGTCGTTCGCGAATGGAGAACTGCTGCTCGAAGCACTGGCTGACATCGGATTCGATACC
>JAJNPX010000277.1 GCA_021155145.1 Acidisarcina sp.
CGGAAGGAGTTTTTACGACGGCTTCGCGAAACCCAGGGGTTCGAACTTGATCTATTCGATTCAAAGGCGAGGCGGGCACCGCGATAGGAGGAAAGATGAACCTCGAATTACGCGGGCCTTTATTGGAGCTGCTTGAGGGCAAGTTCGCCCACATCGATATCGAGACGGCGTTGCTCGATTTTCCGTTGGAGCATATGAACACTCGGATCGAAAATTCGCCGCACACCGCCTGGGAACTGCTCGAACACATCCGGCTGGCGCAAGCGGACATTCTTGAATTCAGCGTAGGGCCGGAATACCGTGAGAAGATATTTCCCGACGATTACTGGCCGAAAGAAGTGGGCAGCGAAGTAACCTGGACGGCTTCGGCCAAGCAGATACTCGCCGATCTTCAGGCCATGCGCGATCTCGTCAGCGATGAGGAGAATGATCTTTTTGCCGCCTTTCCCTGGGGCGATGGCCAAACTCTATTGCGCGAGGCGATGCTGGCCGCTGACCACAATTCATACCACCTCGGCCAATTGATGCTGTTGAGACGAATTCTCGAAATGTAATTACGCTATGCCGCACCGCCAGCGAAAGAACATCCATCCCGGACTAAAGGTCGCAATAGTCCTCAAGCAGGATCAGCGAACCGGCCGCGAGACTATCGGCGTGGTCAAAGACCTGCTGACAAATTCCCCAACACATCCGCACGGTATAAAGGTAAGATTGACAGACGGACAAGTCGGACGGGTTACGAAAATTTTTGGTCAGGAAAATGATGGATAGAACATTTCTCATCTACGGAGCCAACGGATACACCGGCGAGCTGATCACCAGATTCGCGGCCGACCGCGGCTTGAAGCCGATCATCGCGGGCCGCAGGGAAGCGGCGATAAAGCCCATCGCGGAAAAGTTCGGGTTTGAATATCGCGTCTTTTCGCTCGACGAGACCGAAAAGATCGACGCGGCTTTAAGCGAAGTCGCGATGGTGCTGCACTGCGCCGGGCCGTTCTCGCTCACGGCAAAGGCGATGGGCGAAGCGTGCCTGCGAACCAAAACGCATTATACCGACATCACAGGCGAGATCGCCGTTTTCGAGGCGTGCGCCGCGGCCGATCAGAGAGCAAAGGATGCGAGCATTATGGTGATGCCCGGCGTCGGGTTTGACGTGGTGCCGACCGATTGTCTCGCGCGACATTTGAAAGATCGCCTGCCTTCCGCCACCGAGCTCTCGCTCGCCTTTTACGGGATGGGCCGCATCTCGCATGGCACGCAGGCGACGATGACGATGAACGTCGGACGCGGCGGCGCGGTCCGGCGCGACGGCAAGATAATGCATGTACCCGCCGCTTGGCGCACCCGCGAGATCGATTTCGGCGAGGTGAAAAAGACGGGCGTCACGATCCCTTGGGGCGACGTCGCGACCGCATTTTACTCGACCGGCATCCCGAATATCGAGGTCTTCACCGTCGTGCCGCCGTCGGCTTTCAAGATGATGAAGATGAGCCGCTATCTCGGCTGGCTGCTTGCGATGGGGCCGTTTCAACGATATCTGCTGGGCAAGATACCTCCCGGCGGCCCGACCGATGAAGAACGAGCGAAAGGCAGAACGCTGCTCTGGGGCGAGGCACGCGACCCTGAAGGCAACCGCGTCGAAACGCGAATGCAGGCTCCCGAAGGCTATACCGTGACCGCCGTCGCCGCCCTCAACATCGCCGAAAAGATCCTCGCCGGAAACTTCACGCCCGGCTACCAAACACCCGCCAAAGCCTACGGTGCCGACCTCATCCTCGAGATCGACGGCGTCACCCGCCTGGACGTCAGTTGACCGCATCGCTCACCACGTCCGGTTTTGGCTCGCGGATCAATTTGAGCCAACTGATCACAAAGAGCACTCCCAACAGTGCGTCGATGGCGGCGCCGATGATGATCTGCCCCGACGTCCGGCCGGTGTAAACGAGCACGGCGACCGCGATGGCGAAGCTGAATTTCTCGACCAGCGCGGCAAATATCAACGGCCTGTATTTTTGCGGATCGGTCGCGATGGTGATCAACACCAACTGGAACGCCACCGCAACGCCGATAAACCCATAATAGAACTCCGGGTGCGTAAGCGTGGGTATCTCGCCCATCATTCCGGTCTCGATCAGATATTGCGGCACGAGTACCAGCAGCCCGTAAATACCTGCGATCAAAAATGTGTACCTTGCGAATTTCATAACTTGCCTATAATACACGCGAAAAGCGTCGGCGGTTTGTTCGATAACGGCGGCCCGCCCAAAACCGCGGCCGAACCAAACGCTCCGGTCGCGTCCAGGCACGACGCGGCTCCAACCTCGACTCGGCCGTGCATGAGTGATGACCGGTACATGTTTCCGGCGGGTTGGAAACCGCCTGGAAACCTGTTGGAAACCGGCTTGGAAACCAGCCTGGAAACCGGTTTGGAAACTGCCCGAGTGCCGCTGTAAGTTATTGTCGCCGCTGACGTTACGGTATTCACAAAGCCTGGAAACCTGAGTTTTCTCAAAAAAGATTCCAAACTCTTCCATCCTCCGCTTCCGGGGCTTTCCTAACCTGGCCGCACCCGGCCGATCCGTCCATTGTCAAAGAGCCCTACCCATCCAGCAGTGCGAGCCGTAGACCGCACGCCGTTGCAAGTATAACACATTTCACCGATCCCTGACAGTACCTTGTAGCCGCGACAAGCGCCGCCCGCGAAAAAAGGCAGTAGCGTGGGGTTGGGAGGGTCCTTGCCGCCGCCCGCCGCTCGCAACAGATCCTTCCACTCCCCGACCGATGCCGACGGCCAA
>JAJNPX010000283.1 GCA_021155145.1 Acidisarcina sp.
ACCCGCACGCGGGCTAGGGCGATATCGGGAGGGAGTTGGATGTATCGCCCTTGCTGACGCGCGGGCTTGCGCAGGTCAATCGCGGGGGGCGATGCCGTAGGATTTGATCTTGGAATTGAGGGTGGTGGCGTTGAGGCCGAGGAGTTGGGCGGCGCGGGATTGGTGGCCGGCGGTCTGTTCGAGGGCGCGGCGGATGAGGTCGATCTCGAAGCGTTTCACCTCTTCGTAAAAGTTGACTCCGCGTGCGATATCGATATCGCCGGATGAACCTTCGCCGTGCTTTACCATCTCGAAAGCAAGTGCGGGGTCGCGAACCTCCGGACGCAGGCAATCGAGCGTTATCTCGTCGGTCGCCGCGATCACGACGGCACGTTCGATAATGTTCTCGAGCTCGCGAACGTTGCCGGGGTAGTAGTAATTCTCGAGCAGCGACAACACCTCGGCCGAGAAGTTCTCGGAGATATTTCGGCCATTCTCCTCGTTGTATTTTCGGATGAAGTGTTGTGCAAGCGGAAGGATGTCTTCCTTTCGCTGCCGCAGCGGAGGGAGTTCGATCGGCACGACCGAAAGACGAAAATAAAGGTCCTCGCGAAAGGTCCCCGAGCGCACGGCTTCTTTCAATTCGACGTTGGTTGCGGCGATGATGCGGACGTCAACCTTGGTCGGCGTCGTATCGCCGATCGGCGTGAATTCCCTTTCCTGTATCACCCGCAGCAGCCGCACCTGCATCTCGGGCCTCAGGTCCCCGATCTCATCCAAAAAGATCGAACCCGTATCGGCCACCTCAAAGAGTCCTTTTTTCGAGGCGACCGCGCCGGTAAATGCACCCCGAGTGTGTCCGAAAAGCTCCGACTCAAGCAATTCCGAGGGGATATTCGAACAATTTACCGCTACAAAAGGGCGGTCCGCACGCGGGCTTGCCTCGTGAATGGCCTTTGCCACGAGTTCCTTTCCGGTGCCGCTTTCGCCCTGTATGAGCACGGTCGAGCGAGCCGGAGCCACGCGCTCCACAAGACGAAAGATCTCTTCCATCTTGTCCGAGCGGCCGACGATCGCGTCCCTTGAGACGGACTTCGTCATCACCTGCCGGAGCGTTTGGCGCTCCTGCTCAGCCCGGCGACGACGAATGCCCTTTGAAACGAAAGCGAGGATCTGATCGTTCTGAAACGGCTTTCTGATCACGCCATGGGCGCCTTTTTCCCATGCCGATATGGCCGTGTCAAATGTCGCATAGGCCGTGATCATCATCACCACCGCGTCCGGGTCTATTTTCAACAGTTCTTCGAGCGCGGTGAGGCCGCCCATGCCCGGCATCGAAACGTCCATCAGCACGACCTCAAACTGCCGCTGCGAGTAGAGGTCCAATGCTTCTTCGCCGGTTTTTGCGAGTTCGACCTTGTAACCTGCGGTTGCCAGAATGGTTTCCAGCACGTCGCGCATTATCTCTTCGTCGTCGCAAACCAGGATCGAGCCTTTCCTAGCCATATAGATTCGATGCCCCTCAGCAAGGGTGGCACGATAACAGCAACCTATCTCGGGGTACGAAGATCGAACTAACGAGATCTTCGTGGGCCGAAATCATTCTTTCCCGCCCTCCTCACGGAGCTCCTCGACCACGGGGTTAACCTTGTCCCAGTTATAAACCTGATGTATCGGACCACCTTCAAGTCGATGCTTTTTGAAGAAGTCCCAGATCATCAGATTGATCTCGGCAGCCCGGTTCCGGTAATCGTGGTTATGCCCTTTTATTTCCGTGAGTTCGACACTGAACCCCCTCGAGGTCAACATATCGCGTGTTTCACGAAGGTCCTTGACGGGAAATAGCGGGTCCATGGTTCCGACAAAAAGCGATATCGGGATCTTTCGTCGGGTCCGCTCGATGAACGGGCCGTCTTCCGGACGCATCGCCCCGGCATGTACGGACGCTGCAGCAAAATACTCTGACTGCAAGAGCGCGAGATAAAGGGCAACGATCGCACCTCCGGAATGGCCGAACAAATAGACTCGCTGAGGATCTATCGAGTGCTTTTTCTTAAGCGATTCAACCATTTCGTAGATAAATTCGGGGGCATCAGCCGGTATCCGCCAAGCCTGGGGGTCCAGGGAATTGGGACCCGCAATTAAGATGCCCTCAGTCTCAGCCAGGTCCCGCCACCGTTTAACGGGCATCAAACCGCTGTCGCCCGATCCATGTAGCACAACGATCAGGGGAGCGGGCGTTGACTTATCGAGCTTCTTGGGAACGAAAAGGTAGTAATATCGTTTCTTGCTACCCGATACCATCGATTCCTTCGTGATCATGTCCGCCCGAATTGTGCCGGCGGTGGTAAGCGTCAAGATAAAAAGCACTATTGGGAGCCAAATCAACTTCTTCATAAAAGACCTCGACACCAGTATTAGAACTTAAAGGACTTAGAGTCTCGAAAGGAAAGAATAGTTGTTGTATGCAAAAGCCGCAAGACAATTGTTTATGGTTTATGGGATCTCCGGGAGAAGTTGGAAATTGATCTGCCGGGCAACTGCGGATAACTTTGCGGGCTTTGCGGCTTTTCGTCAGACTACTTCGTCCCAACGAATGCGCCAAACTTTCGGCTCGAATAAGTATTTATTGCGTTAGAATTTCAAGGTGCCCGCCGTTTACGACAAATTCGCTTCCAACTACGATCGGGCGTTCGCACCGCTCGAACGGCTTGGGCTTCGCCGATGGCGGCAAGAGGTGATCGGACTGCTCCCGAAAAACGCTTCGATCCTCGAGATCGGCTGCGGTGCCGGCGCAAATTTCGAGTTTTATCCAAAATGCTCTGTTGCCGTCTCGAGCGAGATTTCTCTCGGAATGCTCTCGGTAGCCCACGGAAAGCGCCGTGAAAATCATTTGATACAGGCGGACGCCCAAAGTTTGCCCTTTGGCGAGAATGAGTTTGACGCGGCTTTCGCCACCCTGGTCTTTTGTTCGATCCCCGACCCGACGGCTGCATTCTCCGAGTTGAAAAGAGTGTTGCGGCCCGGCGGCCGGATCGTCCTGCTCGAACACGTTCGCCCGGAAGGCTTGCTTGGGCCGCTGTTCGATCTGTTCAATAGGGTCACGGTCCTTTTTGCCGACGACCATTTCAATCGCAGGACGGCCGAGATCGCCGAGATGGCCGGGTTAAAGATCGTCGAGAACCGAAAGAAAATGGGAACCATCGTTAATCTGATCGTCTGCGAAGTTGTAAAATAAGCCGTGCCGACCTCTGAAAAGCTGATAAGGATCGGCTGCCAAAGCTGGGGCTACGACGATTGGGTGACGAAGGCCGACGGGCCGCCGGTCTTTTACCCGCGCGGCACAAAGCATCCGGAGATGCTCGAACAATATGCACGGCTGCTCTCCACGGTCGAGGTAGATTCGACCGCTTACGGGACGCCGCAGGA
>JAJNPX010000295.1 GCA_021155145.1 Acidisarcina sp.
AAATTACCCGAGGATCCAGTCGACCTTTCTCTACCCGGCGATGCTTTGCAACTACCTCACCGTGGGCATATTGATGCTGTTCGCCGCTATTCAAGCCGGATGGATACGTTTCAGGACCGGTTTGTGGCTGTTGGGGTTGCATTCATTCGCGGCCTTATTTACCTTGACTCCGGGTCTTGGCGGGCTTGTATTTGCATCGGCCGCATGGGTGGCTTTGGCCCCGGCAACACGGCGGACGCCTTCGGCGAGTAGAGTATTGATGGCCGCCGGAGGCGTCGTGTTCGTCGCATCGCTTGCCGCGGCGTCCGTTTCGCTCTGGCCGATATCGACATCGCCCTTCAGTTGGGAGGTGGCCGGAATTCGTATCGATCCGACACAACGACTTCTCGTTTGGAGAGATGCTCTCTCGACCTTTTTTCAGTATCCGATCTTTGGCAAGGGCGTCGGGCTCGGTGTCGCGAGCGTTCGCTTTCAGGCGCCTTCCGGCCAGATGCAGCTGCTCACCGATGCACACAACGTCTTTCTCAGCGTTGCGGCGCAGGCAGGCCTTTTCGGCATAGCCTGCTTCACCGCGCTTGTCGGATCGGCGGTCCGCTCCGGCTTTCGTTCCGAGCCGAACGGCAGCGAAGCCTCATCGATCAGAAAGGCCCTGTCAATTGCCTTCGTTTCCGGCTTAATACTTCAGGGTTTGGTGGGGTCGTTCGAGGATGCACGACATCTTTGGGTGCTGCTCGGACTCATCATCGCTTCGACAAAGATCGAACCGGCGGCAACCGTCGCTGCTGTTTAGAATTCGGAAGCCGCCCGCAGAAGGGCTTCGCGCATCTCGCCCGCGGTACGCCAGCGAAGCTCCACCTGTTTTGCGAGGGCGGTCTCAATGACGGCGGAAACCTTTAGCGGGACATCGGGCACCCTTCTCGCGATCGGAATGATGGGTTTCTCAAAGATCGCCTTGACCGTTTCCGAGATACCGGCATTCGGGGAAATATCGAGAGCGTGCGCACCCGTCAGCAGGCTGTAGGCGGTCATGCCTATCCCGTAAATATCCGCCGGGGGCCGAACCTCTTTAAAGTCCCGGACCTGTTCGGGCGGCATATACGCGATCGTTCCGGCAACGTCCCCGACCATTGTCACGCCGCTCATTCCCGTTTGCTTATAGCTCTTGGAGAGCCCAAAATCGGTCAGCTTTGAAATGAAGTTGGGGAAATTCCCATCGACCAGGATGTTCTGCTCCTTGATGTCGCGGTGAACGAAACCGAGGCTGTGGGCAAAATCCAGGGCCGCAAGAGTCTGCTCGATCACCTTGATCACCTGCGGGTAAGGAAGCTTGCCGCCTCTCTGTTTCGCGAGCCTCGATGCGTCCATCCCGGCAACGTACTCGGTGACAAGATAGACGATGCCGTTGTGGGTGCCGTGCTCGATATAGCTGACGATATTCGGGTGGCGGAGAGACGAGGAGACCTCGATCTCGCGCATGAACCGTTTCAACGATTGCTCGCTGACCGCGACCTCGGGCAAAAGGGTCTTTATCGCGACAAGCCGTCCGTCCGAAACTCCCCGTGCCAGCATTACACTTCCCATGCCGCCCTGGCCGAGCACCTTTATCATCTGATAATTCGGTATCGGCTGCGGGTTCTTCTTCAGCTGGTCGCGGCAGGTCTCGCAAAGGAATGAGAGTTTCGCATCGGGCCGCGAGGCCTCTGCCTGTGCCGGAAGGCCGCAATTGATACAGGCGACGGTGATCAGCGATGGTTCTGTCTTTTCGGATAGCCGCTGGACGTTCGGAGCGGCACTGTCGTGAACGTCGCCGCTGACCTGGACCTCGAGAACGGTCTCGCCGCCCTGGATCCGGTCGCCATGCTTGAGATATGTCGATTCGACGCGTAGCCCGTTGACGAATGTCCCGTTCGTGGAACCCAGATCCCGCAGGAATGCCTGCGGCGGTGCTATCTCGACGATGCAGTGATGGCGCGAAAAAAACCGGTCGTGCGGGAGGCAAAAATGCGAATCCTCGCTTCGGCCGATCATGAATGTGTCGTGTTGGTCAAAAGTAAATGACCGTCCAGTCTGAGGCCCGGCCACGACGTTAAGGGTTACACGCATCGGTTAAGATTATAGATGATAGTCTTTAATTCAAGCTAATAGGCCGAAGATCAGAAAGATGGTCGAGGCAATGAATGTCACGAGCCCGAGCACCAATCCAGCGATCGCGAGCCCGCGGCCGCCAAACCGCATCGGATCGCGCTCAGTATTCTTGAGGCCGATAAAACCCACTATCGCCGCCGGCAGCCCAAGCCAGATACCGCCGTAACAGCAAACAAGGATCAAGGCGAAGACGCCCAGGAGCATCGACACGAGCGGTAGGGTCTGATCGCTCGCCGTCCGCATAAAGATCGCCGCCTGAGGCGCCTGATATACGGGACTCGTACCCTGGCCTCCGGCCTGCAGAGGCCCTCCGGACCAACCGGTCGGATTGGTCGCCCTCGGGTCGTTCATGACCATCGTGGGCGGCGGATCATCATCGGCAAATCCGGTATTAGAGGCTGAGAACGGGTCGGCAGTGCTGCTCGCGTCATCGACGAACATCAGGAGTTCGCCGTCGCTCAAGCAGAAGTTGAGGCCCTGATCGGCGTACGATTGGCCGCATTTTGGGCATCGCTTCGTCATGAGAAGGGCGCCGTTATTTCCAGATCTCCAGTTTCTTGAATCCTATCTTGGCCCCGTCGCCCGAATAAAGACCCGGCACGCCCTTTGGGTGCCCGAATTGATCTTTGATCGATGTTACCATTTGGCCGTTGATGTACAGGTCGATTGAGTCGCCCTTATCGTGAGCCTCTATTACGTTCTCCTGCGCACCTTCCTTTATTGCCGACGAATTGGTCCACGAGACCATCGAGACCTCTTTGCTCGGTTCGTGACGCACGACGCGATACCGTTTTCGCTTCGTGTCGATCAGGAATGCATAATCCTTTGTCAGAGGCGTCGGGGCGCTGTGAAAAATGAGTCCGTAACCGAGGCTTGAATCGGCGTTATTGACATTCCGGAGCGTAACGCGGGTATTCTTGCCGTCGGTCGTATAGTCCTCGGGAGCGACGAGAACGTAATAATAACCCTTCTGCTTTGCTGCCATTTGAAACTCGTCACCGGACATCTCGGTCGTTCCCCAGACGGAAAAATCCTTGACCCAAAACGAGAGATCGACATTCTCGACATCGGCATCGGTCGTTGACGTAAAAGGCGATGGAGACGGAGATGCGGTCGAAGTTATCTTGTTCGTCGAAGAGACCGTGTTGCTTTCGGTGTTCTGATTCGCCTGCATACCGATCAAGACGAGGCCGACGAAACCGCCGCCGCAGAGCAGCAACAGAATACCGACTATCCCCACGATCCAAAGCCATGCCTTCGAAGACTTCTTCGCCGGCGGCATCGAGTAAGCAGGCTGGTTGCCAAAACTTGACTGGATACCCTGGTTCTGAGGCGAGGCGAATGGTGTGCTCGGGTCGGTCGGGCGCGGCTGCGACATCATCACCGTTTCGGGCGGATCGCTGGACGCAAAGGTAAGTATCGCGCCGTCTTCAAGGCAAAAATTAAGATTGTCGTCGGCGTATGTCTTGCGACAGGTCGGGCAGATCTTCATCGTAAACCTCAGAAAATATCGTCAAAATGCGACGCTAATTCATAGCATTATACGCATTTTGCCCATCAATGGGTATTAACGAGGCCGTGTTTTGAAAGTTTCACGAAAGACTCTGGCCGCAGCGGCCGCAGAAACGGATGGTAGCGGGAAAAACGCCTCCGCATCTCTTGCATATCCGCTCGGCCTGCTGTGGGGTCTGCGGCGACGAGCCTGACATGAACCCTTGAGGACGCGAGGCCGATCGCGAATGGATCTGCTGGAGCATGGCCGGAGAGATATTCAACCCGCAGCGGCCGCAGAAACGAGAATTCTGCGGAAGCGTCGAGGAGCATCTCGGACATGGGAACGAGCCGGGCTCCTCGCCCTGGCTGACCGTTACGAACGTCCGGTTCCCGCACCGCCCGCAAAACTTCACACCCTCGGCAAACCGCGACTTGCAATTGCTGCAGGCGACGATGCCCGGGATCAAGCTCGAACCGGTTCCGCTGCTTCCGGTTCCCTGCGACGGGGACGGCTGGCTCCCGCTCTCCTTTATCGAGCGAAGCTGAGCCTGGATGACCTGTTCGGCGGATCCTTCGCGTATCTCGATCAGGCGTTCGTCGTCCTTCTCGCCCGCATTCGAGACCCGAAGGATGTGCTGGCCGGCCGGCGTGTCAGAGATAACGACGCGGCCGGAGCTTCCGATGCTTCCCTTTCGCTCATCGTTGACGTAAACCTCAGACCCGGGCGGGCCGAGCACGACGAGCCTCGATCGGCCAAGTTTGCTGGTCTCGCTGACGTCCGAAGACGCCTCTTCGAGCTGCGAGATAAAATCGCCTATCGTCTGCGGACGGTCCTTGGCCTCGATCTCGAGCGATCGCATGATCACCCGCTCGACGTCCGACGGAATATCGGTGCGGATGGTCGAGAGCGGCGGCGGCTTGTGCATTATCTTTTGCATCACGAGCTGCATCATGTCGCCGGTAAAAGGCGTGCGCCCGCCGAGCATCAGGTAGGCGATCGTCCCGAGGGCATAGATGTCCGCTCGAGTGTCGACCCCGATCTCGGGCTGCATCTGCTCTGGGGCCATGAATTCCGGCGTGCCGATGATGCCGCGTGAGGACGGAGTCGCATTCGAGCTGAAATCCGTCACGGTCTGATTGACTATCTTGGCAAGGCCGAAGTCGCCGACCTTTATAAAGCCATCGCCCTTGCCTTTCTGAAGTAGAAAGATATTCGC
>JAJNPX010000338.1 GCA_021155145.1 Acidisarcina sp.
TCCCGATGAGGCCGATTTTCCGTACACGATCCGCATCGTCTCCGACATCACGGAATCGAACGGATCGTCGTCGATGGCTTCGGTCTGCGGCGGCATCCTCAGCCTGATGGACGCGGGTGTGCCGATCAAACGGCCGGTCGCGGGCGTGGCGATGGGCCTCGTAATGGAAGGGAAGCAGTACGCGATACTGTCGGACATTGCCGGCGCCGAAGATCATTACGGCGATATGGATTTCAAGGTCACCGGCACATCCGAGGGCATCACCGCACTCCAGATGGATATCAAGGTATCCGGCGTGAACGCGATGATCCTGCAGGAAGCTCTGGAGCAGGCTCGAAAAGGCCGGATGCACATCCTCGACATAATGCAGAAGACGATCGATGCACCGCGTGAAGAGATCTCGCCCTACGCACCGCGCATCATCACGATAAAGATACATCCGGACAAGATCCGCGATGTCATCGGCAAGGGCGGTTCCGTTATCCGCTCGATAACCGAAGAGACCGGAGCCAAGATCGATATCGACGACGACGGCACGATACTGATCGCAACCGCCGATGGCGATGCGGCCCAGGCGGCGATCGCCCGCATCAGGGCTCTGACGGCCGAGGCCGAGATCGGCGAGACCTATCTCGGCACGGTCTCGCGCATCGTCGATTTTGGCGCCTTCGTCGAGATCATGCCGGGCCTCGACGGACTCCTCCACATCTCGGAGATCGCCGAACACCGCGTAAAGGATGTTCGCGACGAGCTGAAGGAAGGGCAGCAGATCCTTGTAAAATGCATCGGCAAGGAAGGGAACAAGATAAAGCTTTCACGCAAAGCCATCTTGATGGAAGAAAAGGCCAAAGCATCGGGCGGCGGGGAGTAATTCTTGTAGAGAATGGCTTTTTGAGTGGGCGGCTTCGGCCGCCCTCTTCATTTTAAGGAGCTAGTCGAGACGCATCTGTTCTATATCACCTTTCCAATGAAGCTTGCCCTTCAATTTACGTATTTCGCCTTGTTTTTGTAATCGAAGCGCAGCTAGTCTTTTGTCAACCTCGTTCTTGAGCTGATTCCAAGGTACTGGCTGCCAGCGATCAGCAGCTTTCTTCAAATTCATACTTTTCACGCCATACTCTAAATCGCAAACTGGAATTACCACAAAATTCCACTGAGCCGGATCAGCCTGATCCGCCTTCGAGGCATCAACCTCGTCGTGAATTCCGATTATGAAAAGGTCGCAGAACCATCCTTCCTCTTCGATGTCTTCTCCGGGATTATCTCGCCGGAAATAAGACGGCGGGTTCGGCTTCCAACCGAACTGAAGATTTCGACGAACTGTCGCTCCCCACAACTGCAGAGCTGCTGTCTGTTTTACTTGGATCCTGATTCGGTTACCCTCGGATCCGAACTGCAGATCCCATGGGTGCCATCCCAGACCGACATGCCGCCAGCCCTCGCCGAGAGCAAGGAAAACCATCATTTCTACGACATCTCCCCTATGCGAGTTGTTGAGAATTCGATCGCCGTACACCACACGTGCTGCCATTTGAACTACTTCGGTTCGTGTTGGGACCCTAGTATTATCCATAATCAAAAGTAATTCTCGGATTCTATAACTTGATTCGCAGTTTAGGGCAAGTGATTGTAAAATCACTCTTTTGCTTCGTTACCTTTATGTCAGCACCGAATATCGAAACCATCGTCTCTCTTTCCAAGCGCCGCGGGTTTGTCTTTCCTGCGTCGGACATTTACGGCGGGCTCGGGTCGTCGTGGGATTACGGGCCGCTCGGTGTCGAGCTGGCGAACAACATCAAGAATAGCTGGTGGCGATGGGCGGTTTACGAGCGCGACGACATCGAAGGGCTCGATTCGTCGATCATCCAGAACCGTTTGGTGTGGAAATATTCCGGGCACGAGGATACGTTCAGCGACCCGCTGGTCGATTGCCGCGATTGCAACGCGCGGCTGCGTCTCGACAAGCTCGAAATCGACCCTGCCGATGGCAAGGCGACCTGCTCGAATTGCGGATCGAAGAACCTGACCGATCCAAAGGATTTCAATCTGATGTTCCGCACGACGGTCGGAGCCGCGTCGGCCGATGACGATCCGACCGCTCTTGCATACCTGCGCCCTGAGACCGCCCAGGGTATATTCATCAACTTCAAGAACGTGCTCGACACGTCTCGGCGCAAGCTGCCGTTCGGCATCGCGCAGATCGGCAAGGCATTTCGAAACGAGGTGACGCCGGGGAATTTCATCTTTCGCACGCGCGAATTCGAGCAGATGGAGATCGAGTATTTCTGCCGTCCCGAGGACGCCCCGCGGGTACATCAGGAATGGCTCGACAGCTACGACCAATGGATTCAGGGCCTCGGGATCTCGAGCTCCAACCTGAAGCACTACGAACAGACGAAAGAGGAACTCGCCCATTATTCGGAACGAACAGTGGACATTCTCTACCGCTTTTTCCCGGAACGCGAGGACGAGGAGAAACAGTGGGACGAGCTGATGGGCATCGCGAACCGGACCGATTACGACCTTCGCGTCCATTCGAAAAAGCCGGAGGATGCCGATGGGAAGCGGATCAACCCGGATTCGACCGAGGACCTTTCATATTTCGACCCGCAGACGAATGAGCGATTTTACCCGTACATCATCGAGCCCTCGACCGGCGTCAACCGCACGCTGCTAGCGGTGATGATGGATGCATACGAAGAACGGACGAACGACAAGGGCGAGGTTCGCGTCATTCTCCGGCTTAAGCCCGAACTTGCTCCGATCAAGGTCGCCGTGCTGCCGCTCGCCAAGAACAAACCGGAGATCGTCGAGATGGCCCGCAAGATCAAGAAAGAACTGCAACCATCTATGCGCGCGGTTTACGACGATACCGGCGGCATCGGCAAACTCTACGCCCGGCAGGACGAGATCGGCACGCCATTCTGCGTCACCGTCGATCACGAGTCGCTAGAGGACAACGCCGTCACCGTCCGAGATCGGGATACGTGGGAGCAAGAGCGAGTGAGTGTCGATGCTCTCCGACCTTTGTTATCTGAGCGACTAAACTAGGAGTATCAGTGTCGTACCGCTGTAAAACGTGTGGAGAAACGCATGAGGGGCTGCCCTTCACCTGGGGGTCGGAAGCACCTGCCCTTTGTTACGAAATTCCAGAAATCGAACGAGATCGGCGAATCGAGATGTCGAGCGATCAGTGCATCGTCGATGGCACGAACTACTTTGTGCTCGGTCGCATTGAAATCCGGGTTGTGAACTCGGCTGATAACTTCTATTGGCTTGCGTGGGTATCTGTGAGCGAGCCTGATTATGACCGGATGACCGATCTCTGGCAATCAATGGGTCGAGAAACCGAACCTCCGTATTCATGCACACTCAGTTCAGAATTGCCCTGCTATTCAGAATCAACATTGGGTTTAGCGGCACAGCTTTACACGCAACCCGTTGGCGAGCGTCCATTTGTCGTGTTTGATCTAAGCGACCATCCAATAGTAATTGAGCAGAGAAATGGAATCACCATCTCTAGAGTTCAAGAAATTGGCGAAAAGTGTATGCACGGTTGATAAATGCCTATGTCAAATACTTAGGGATCCAAAGAAACTGTTCCGACCGAACTTATGAAGAGACTCATCGAATGCGTGCCGAATTTTAGCGAAGGACGCGACCATGGCATTATCAGGCAGATCACGGACGAGATCGAGCGGGTCGACGGCGTGAAACTGCTGGATGTCGATGCGGGTGTGACCACGAACCGCACGGTGGTAACGTTTGTTGGGACGCCTGACGAGGTTGTCGAGGCAGCGTTTCAAGCGGTGAAGAAGGCGCAGGAACTGATCGATATGCGTGGGCACAAGGGCGACCATCCGCGTTTCGGTGCGACCGATGTTTGCCCGCTTGTGCCGGTCTCGGGCATTTCGATGGAAGAGACGGCGGAGTACGCAAGAAAGCTCGGCCGGCGGATCGGCGAAGAGCTTGGCATTCCGGTCTATCTTTACGAGAACGCCGCCGCGAGCGAGGTGAGGCGCAATCTTGCGAACTGCCGCGAGGGCGAATACGAAGGGCTGAAAGATCGCATCACCTCGCCGGAATGGCGGCCCGACTTTGGCCCCGCGGAGTTTACGGAAAGCGTCGCACGCTCGGGAGCGACGGCGGTCGGGGCGAGAGATTTTCTGATCGCCGTGAATTTCAATTTGAACACCACCTCCACCCGGCGGGCCAACGCCATCGCCTTTGACGTTAGAGAAAAGGGAAGGCCGAAACGCGAGGGGAATCCGATAACCGGCAAGCCCATACTGGACGAAAAAGGTGAGCCCGTGAT
>JAJNPX010000343.1 GCA_021155145.1 Acidisarcina sp.
CGATACCGGACAGCGCGAGTCAGACCAACATGGGTGGACAGAATTCGATCGTCGGGACGGTTTTTGGACCGTCTGGGCGCCCGGTTGAGACGCGCGTGAGGGTCAAGCTTTCGTCGATGACGGCTGGCGACCGGATCACCAACACTAACGAGAACGGCAGTTTCGCGTTCCGTGGTCTGCCAACGGGCGGCTATACGATCTCGGTCGACAAAGAGAAGGACTTTGAACCGGTATCGCAAAACGTCGACGTGATGCAGTTTCGCGGAGCTCCGCCACAAACCTATACCCTAAACATCCGGCTTACCCCGAAGAGTACAGGCGAAGCTAAACCGGGTGTGATATTCGCAGAGTTGGCTGATGCGCCAAAGGCCGCGCAGGAATTGTTTAAAAAGGCAGGTGAATCGGCAAAAGCCGGCGACCGGAAGGGAGCTATCGAACAACTCAAACTCGCGATCGAGCAGCACCCGAAATTTGCTCTCGCCTATAGTGAGATGGGCATCCAGTATATTCGCTTGGATGATCTAGACAATGCATCAGAGGCCTTTCGCACGTCTCTTAACATCAAACCGGACAGTTTCGACGCGCGCATGAACCTTGGTATGGTCTATTACGCGAAGAAGAAATTTGCCGAAGCCGAGACAGAGCTTCGTGCCGCCGACAAACTGCGTGAGGACAATGCCGTCGTTCATTATTACCTAGGGATGTCTCTGGCGAATCTCGGCAAGTTCGAAGAGGCCGAGACGGAATTGCAGTTGGCGATCAAGCTCGGCGGTGCAGACATGAAAGAGGCCCATCGGATATTATCGATCATCTACAGTGCAAGAGGGGACAATAAGAAGTCTCTTAAGGAACTGGAGGAATATGTCAAACTTGCACCGAACGCTCCCGATCTGGAGCAGCTGAAGGCCCGGATCATACAGCTAAAGTCAATGAACTAGAATTTAAGATACGGTGCGTAAGCTTTGCTTTTCGGCTTTGAGGGTTTGATACCTTCGAAGCCTTTTTGCTGAGTTTTCAACCTAGCCATCTCCGTATACAATCGAGACCTGCGGATCTAACTTTTTCGCAATGGCTTATACCAACGAGATAAATCCCCTCGGGCCGGGAGATCTTATCGACCGGGCGGTGCGGTTTTATCGGCAGAATTTCTGGACGTTTATTTTGATGGCGGCGCCGCCGGTCGTTGTGGGTACGGCGATTTCGGTCGTCTGGACGTACATTGCCAGGAAGTTCCTCTATCAGGGGAATACCGCGGACCCATTCGAGAACCTCGCTTATAATCTTTTTGTCTGGCTTGGGATAACGGTGATCTGGTTTACGGAATCGGTTGCGACGCTGGCCGTAATGGGCGGAGCCTCGCGCAATTTTGTGAGGCATTTGCTATATGGCGAGCCGATCACGTTTCGCGACACTTATCGGAACCTGTGGGAGCGAGGCGGAAGCCTTGTTGCCGCGTCGATCATCATCACGCTTTTGATCACGATGATCGGCGTCGCGGTATTCTATTTCGCATTCACAGTGGGGATCCTGCTGATATTTGTGGTTGCCGCGACGCTGCAGTCAGCGCCGCCATTAGCCCTCTTTTTAGGGATCGTGATCGGTGTTGCGACGGCGGCAGGGGCACTTTGGCTCTTCTTTCTGATAGCCTCGCGATTTGCGTACGTTCCGCAATCGATCACGGTCGAGGGCCTCGGCGTGTTCTCGTCGATCGCTCGCAGTGCATCGCTCGCCAGCGGAAATGTAAAGCGCTTCGCGGCCCTTTTCTCGTTCACGTTCGTAGCCGTGTACTCGGCGCTCGCGATCCTCTACATACCTCTCGGTTGGTATGCGTGGTATCAGGGTATCGAGGTCTTCGACTTTTTTGCGAACCAGGACCTGGTGCCCGCGTGGTACGAGATCTCGTCGCAATTGATCTCTCAGACTAGTATCATTCTGCTATCGCCCGTGTGGATGGTCGGCCTTTGTCTTTTGTACGTGGACGAGCGTGTTCGCCACGAGGGTTACGACATAGAATTGATGGCGGCCCGAAGGCTCGGCGACATTCCTGACGTGCCTAGTGAGTATTTGAATCCGCTGCAGCCGGCGCTTGCATCGGCCGTGAATGCTGCAGCAAAAGAACCGACGTCAAAGCTTACGTCTCTCGACCTCGGCTGACCTTAGATTCGCGATGATAAAGAAGTGCCATCTCCTGATCCTGCTGACCGCCTTTTTTTCGACCATCTCCATGGCCGCAAGCGTTGACGACTATCAGAAACGGATCCGGTCGGCCCGCTCGGGCATAGAGACATTGCTCGGAAATATAGCGGCCGAGGAAGCCGGCGAAAGCGTCACCGAGCCGACGAACGAGATATTTGACGCGATCAGGGAGCTTATTCCGGCACACGAGTCCATCGATACCGGCCAGGGAAGCATAGAAACAGCAAACCAATGGTTTCACGAGAAACTCGAGGCCGCACGGGCCGAGGCAGACCCGGCCAAACGCGCCGTTATTTTGAGCGAGATAAATGAACGGCTCGCGGGCATCGGATCAAAACTCGAGGAACTAAAGTCCTCGTCCGCCGACCCGCGATCCAAAGACGAAGATAAGCGAAAGCTCGCTGAGATCCTCGACCGTGAAGAGTACCAAAAGCCTGCCCAACAGCAGGAAAGCCAGGCCTCTCAATGGATAAGAGATTTTCTGAAATGGATGGAAAGCTGGTTTCCGGACTTGCAAACTGCACCAGGGACTTCGAATCGGTTCGGAGCGTTTGCTTCCATTCTCCAATACGTTTTGATCGGGCTGATCATCCTGATCGCAGGGTTCATTATCTACAAGCTGGCCCGGAGTTTCCTTCCGGGCCTTAGAAGGCAGGGCCTCGAAGTGGATCCGGATCGCGTTATCCTTGGCGAGCGGATCGCCGACGATCTCTCTTCGGCCGACCTTTTTCGCGACGCAGACCGACTTGCCCGCGAGGGCGATCTTCGCGGGGCCATTCGAAAGAGCTATATCGCTCTGCTATGCGAACTGCACGAGCGAAAGTTGATCGGACTCGCCCGCCACAAGAC
>JAJNPX010000346.1 GCA_021155145.1 Acidisarcina sp.
CCGGGCAGTACAGCGGCGAGTATCTGGTTTCAGACACAGGCGGCCGCATCAAAGGGCGAAAGATCGATATTTGGATGGCTAGCTGTGCCGAAGCAAGACGTTTCGGGCGGCGTACGGTAACGATCAGCTCACTTTAATTACAATTGAATATCGTCGAGAAGCCGCTTCGGAGGTTCCGGGGCGGCTTTTACTTTTCGGCGAAACCCGGCCTGAACATGTCGTTTCCGATAGACGCTGTCCGCTGCGAGAGGAGCTTATCAAGCTCGGCCCGCAAGACGTCCATCACGACCTTTCCCTCGCGAAAATATGCAAGCTTTCCGTCCGTGCCGTAAAGGGCCGTGAAGGGCATTCCGCCACGCCAATCCTTCGACACCGAAGATATGACGGCGCTCTCGTCAGGAGTTTTCAGGAGATAAGCTGGCATACCTGCCTTCATTTGGCCGAGGAATTTCGGCACCGTGGTCGATATATCGGCGGGGTCGTCGAGAGAGACGGTAATGAAATCGATCCTGCCCTTGTATTCGTTATCGAGCGTAACGAGGTCGGGAAACTCTTCGCGGCAGGGATCGCACCAGGTCGCCCAAAAGTTTATAAGGAGCGGCCTATCTTTCGCGACAAGCAGCTTTTTGAAGGCGACCTCGTCGATCTGCGTGACCTTGATCTTCCGGGTGGCGACGGGCTTTGACACCGCCGCGGGACGCGCCGTCTGAGCCATATGCGGGGCAGAAAAGATCAGGACGAAGAACGCACCCCGGAGGATGGCCTTCGTCCCTGTGAAAGCAGACATATGCATTTCGTTTATTCGGCTACTCGCTTGATGGTGCAGCCAAAGGCATTGGCACGGGTCTTGGCGATAGGCTTTCCGTTCAATGTGGAGTCGAAAGCCGTCTTAAGATAATGATCGGTAATGTTCTTGCCCGACCGGTCGTTGTCGATCGCGCCGTGATAGAGCAGCACGTTCTTGTTGTCGAGGAAATAGACCTCGGGCGTAACCGTCGCTCCCCATTTGTCGGCCAGGACGTTGCCCTTATCGATGAGGACCGGAAAATCATATCCGAACTCAACGATGTTCGATCTTATCCAGGTCAGGTCTTCGGTCGAATTAGAGTTGATGCCGACAAAGTTGATACCTTTCGATGCATATGACGCGGCGATCTCGTTGATCCGGTCCTTGTAGCCTTTGACGACCGGGCATTGAGCGGACAGCCAGACCACGACAGTGCCGTTCTTTCCTTTCAGGGAATCGAGCGTCTGCATCTTCCCCTCAGTGTCGGGCAGGGAGAAGCTTTCGACGGCGGCGCCGATCTCGAGGTCACCGGCACTCACCGCTGCCGGCATCAGGACAAAGCCCACAAGGGCCACCACTGCTAGAATCGCGCAAATACTTCGTCTCATGATTCGGAACTCCTATTCAAAAATTGTCTTTTCACCGAGATTTTATCAGTTGATGCCTGTTACATCAATAGATCGACCGTGTGGTATCGGGACTTTTTACGTGCAAAGCGTGATAATGGTTTCAGGGTATTCGCAGCGATCCGGATGCTATAATTCCGGCATCCCCAGAACCCCGGACAGAAGGTGTGAGTTCCTATGAAACGGTGCCCTGAATGCCGGCGCGACTATTACGACGATAAGCTGTTCTTTTGCCTCGACGACGGTTCGGCCCTTCTTGAGGGCCCAGCCTCTTTCGGAGGCGAGCAGACCGCCGTGATCCCGCAGTTCGGGTTCGTAGGCGAGGCGGCGACCATTTCCTATCAGTCGTCTGCACGATTGGCTGAAAATTCAAACTCGGTCGCGGTACTTCCCCTTGCAAACCTTAGCGGCGATCCGGCCAACGAATACCTCTCGGACGGCATCTCGGAGGAGCTGCTGAACGTGCTCTCAAAGATCCGCGGCCTGCGGGTCGCCGCACGGACCTCCGCATTCTCATTCAAGGGAAAGCCCACGACGATAACCGAGATCGGGTCGATCCTGAACGTCGCGTACGTCCTCGAGGGGAGCATTCGCATCGCGGGAAACCGGATCCGCGTCTCCGTTCAGCTCGAAGATGTCGAATTCGGTTACCAGCTTTGGTCGGAGACCTATGACCGTTCCCTGGACGATATGTTCGCGGTCCAGGACGATATAGCCGGATCGGTGGTGGAAGAATTGCGCACGCGCCTTACCGGAGAGGCGGTCGACTCGCGCGAGGCCCAACGGATCGAAACTGAAGTGGCGGTGGCCGCGAAGGGCCGCGCCGCCGACCCCGAGGCTCAGCGCCTCCTGTTGCTCGGCCGGTATTTTCTCGACCGAACGAACCGTGAAGACGCCGAAAAGGCGATAGCCTATTTCCGGCAGGCCGTCGAACTCGATCCGGGATTTGCGCTCGGATGGGCGGAGCTCGGAAGAGCGTATTGTGTCGCGGCGGGAAAGAATTGGGCCCCACTCGCCAGAGGTTACGAACAAGCAAGGGAATCGATAAACCGGGCGTTGGAGATCGAGCCGGACCTGGCCGAGGGCCACGCCCTGCTCGGCCGTGTCCGCTCTGCCTACGACCTGGACGTGCCCGGCGCGGCGCGGTCGTATGAACGAGCGCTGCTTCTGGCACCGGGCAATCCGGTCGTCCGGGACGGCGCAAGCATTCTGGAATTCAAACTGGGCCGACTTGAACGTGCATTGGAACTCAGCAGGTCGGTCGTGGAACAGGACCCGTTGAGCGCGGCCGTTTGGCACAATCTGGGTATGATCTCCCATTCGGCCGGGTTGCTCGCCGAGGCCGGATCGGCTTTTCGAAGGGCTCTCGAACTCACGCCGAGCCGCCTGCTTACCAACGCGATGCTCTCGATCGTGCTTCTTGACCAGGGGTTGCCGGAAGCGGCGCTTCAGCAGTCGGCAGCGGAGCCCGATGAATTTTGGCGAATGTGGGCGCAGGCGATCATATACCATGCGGCCGGCAAAAGCGCCGATTCGGATGCAATTCTTGCGAGCTTGACCGAGAATTACGGCGACGGCGATTCCTATCAGATCGCCGAGATCTGCGCCGCACGCGGCGAGGCGGACAAGACATTCGAGTGGCTTGAACGGGCCGTTTCAGAACGTGATCCGGGGATCTCACACGCCAATGTGAGCCCGCGCTTCCGAAACCTGCATTCGGACGAGCGCTGGGACGCGCTGATGGCGAGAATAGGACTTCGCTAAGGAGTCTTAATCTTTCTCTTCAGGTTCCTGTCCGGCGCGAGTGTTCGGTTCGCGAGCGATGCCGGTGTTCGGCTCACGGGTATTGGGCTCGCGGATGAGCTCGGTATTCGGTTCGCGGACCTCTCCGCTTTCGTCATCGTCGTGTTCGAGTTCCTTTATCATCTTCCTGCTCCTTTTTTGGATCCAAAATACTTGCCGGACCGAGACAAGAGGATCTCGATGGCGTGCGCAATCATACGCTTAACCGAAAAGCCTTGGCAATCGCCTTTGAAGGTTCTTTGGCAATAATCTTTCCATAGCATCATCGACGGTGACGATGCCGGCGATATCCCCGTCGTCATCCACGACCGGAAGGGCGAGAAGGTTGTACTCGGCTATGATCTGTGCCACCTCGGAAGCGTCGTCCGACGGGTGAGCGAACTTGAAGTCCGTACGCATAACCTGTGAGAGTTTAAGCCGCGGATCTGCAAGAATCAGCGAACGGAGCGAGGTGAG
>JAJNPX010000356.1 GCA_021155145.1 Acidisarcina sp.
GATAGGCGGAACGGGTCTGACGATTGCTCTCGTACTCTTTCGTCCCGAGGTGCTCGGGCCCGACGTTGCGAAATATCAAACGTATGTGCTGATCGCTTTGTTGTCGATGCCGGCTCTGATATTAGGAGGATTTTTTGCCAACGTCTTTGCCTCGGCACAAAAATACCGGGTGTCCGCCGCGCTTGCGGTCATTACAAATGCCGCGACGAGCACGGCCGTTATTTTAGGGATACTCACGGCGGGTATGGTCGGTATATTCTGGGGCAGCTCGCTCGCCGGAATTTTGCTGACGTTAGGGATCATCGTTTATCTCTGGAAACGTTTGGACCTGCCGTATTTCTCAAGCGGTACCAATGTTCTGTCGGAGCTAAAGAGAAGCCCGAAGATCGCCTCGTTTGCAGCGATGCTGTATTTCGGCTCGGTCAGCTATCTGCTATCGCTCCTTGTCGCTCGGTACGCAATTTTGTCGAATTACGGTGAGGCGGACGCAGGACTCCTGCAGGGCGCTCTTGCACTGTCGATCGCGATCGGGATGGTCCTTAACCCGGCGAATGGCCTCTATCTGACGCCGATAATGAATCGCAATATCCCGCAAGAGGAAAAGATCAAGGCGGCGACGGAATTTCAGCGCAAGATCGTGATGATCCTGAGTCTCGTGAGCTTGCCGGTCGTAATGTTTCCGCAGCTGATGCTGACTATATTATTCTCGAGCAAATTCGCTTCTGTTGGCCACATTGTTTTCCTCTTCGTCTTCGCTCAGTTGATCACGCAGCTTGCGGGTGTACACCAGGCATTTTTGATAGGGGCCGATGACCTGAGAGTCTATGCCGCTATCACCACTATCGGGCAATTAGGGTTTGCGGCCCTCGCGTGGCTCCTCGCACCGGCTTTCGGTATCGCCGGCGTCGCATACGGCAGTATCATTTCCGCATCGGCAATTTTTCTCGCGAGTCTTATACGACTCAAGCTGAAACATGGCTTCTGGCCGGCACGCAACCTGCGTTGGCTGATCGGGTTCGCACTCTCGGCCGTGTTGGTCGCTGGCGTGGGGTCGGGGTTAGCATCAGAGGGCGACGTTTCGATTATCGCATTGAAACTTGTATTCATAGCAGTGTTCGCCGGAAGTCTCTTCCTGTTCCTGAATACCGAGGAGAGGGTGATCCTTCACGGCCTGCGGACCCGGTTCTTGTTTGGAAAGTAAGGAAGAAGACGAAGTATGATCCTCGGAATAAATGGCATACGATTGTCTGTAAAGCGTTCCGGCGTCGCACGCTGCATCGAGGCGCTTTTGCGGTGTTTCGGAGAGGTCGATCATCCTTTTACAAAGATCCGGGTCTATACACCGACACCCCTTGGCACCGACACATACCTTCCTCCGATCGCCGAAAATGTCGTATTGCCGTCCCGACTGCCCTTTGCGGCATGGGAACAGATAAGCCTGCTACGGGCCCATGGCGAAAAGGACCTTCTGCTTTGTCCGAGTTATGTAAGCCCATTAGCCGCTCGGTGCCCAACCTTCCTGATACATCACGGTTCATACGAGGGCTATCCGCAGGCATTCGACTGGTGGACACTAAATAAGGCGCGGGCGATCTACAGTTTTAGCGCAAAGCGGGCGACGGGACTTTCTACCGTAAGCGAATACAGTAAGCGGGATATGGTGAAGTTTTACGGCATCGCCGCTGACAAGATCAATGTAGTTCCTGAAGGCGTTGACACGACCGTGTTTCGCCCGAACGATGACGCTGTGGAGCTTTCCGAATGGCGTACGAAAGTATTTGGCGAGGATGTGCCATTCATCGTCTATGTTGGAAAGCCGACCGAGCGCCGAAATCTTTCGGCCTTGATACGTGCTTTCGCCGAGCTGAAAAAGGACGGCTATCCGCATAAATTTCTTCTGTGCGGTGCCTCGCTTCCGGGCACGTCACCATTTCGAAAGGTCATTATAGATCTCGGCCTCGAGATGGAGGTCGTCGTTCTGGATTACGTTACGCATGATGAGATGCCGCTCGTCTACAACGCCGCGAGCCTTTTTATCTACCCGTCTTCATACGAAGGCTTCGGGATGCCGGTCCTCGAGGCGATGGCGTGCGGTACGCCGGTGATCGCTTTGGACAACACCGCCTTTCCCGAGTTCGCGGGCGGTATCGCGCATCTTTTGAAGGATGCAAAAGTGGAGACGCTGAAAGCGGGAATGGCCGACGTGCTGGGCGACCCGGCGTGGCAGCAGCAAATGGCTAAAGACGGGCCAAAACGCGCGGCAGCGTATGACTGGCGGATAATTACCAAAAGATATCTGGACCTGATGCTCCCGCTCGCGAACTGACTAACTAATGCTGGCAACTGAGACAGAGACCTTTAAAACGCGCGACGCGGGAAGCTACGATTCGCTGACGGAGCAATTCGATCAGTTTACCGAGCGCCTTTCGAGCCCGCTTGCCGAACGCATGGTGGAACTCGCCGATATTAGCCCGTCGGATCATGTTTTGGATGTCGGAACAGGAACGGGAGTGGTGGCCTTGCGCGTCGCCCGTAAGATCGGCGAGGGCGGAATGGTTTGCGGCATCGATCTGTCCCAACCGATGCTGACGACCGCGGCCGTTAAAG
>JAJNPX010000359.1 GCA_021155145.1 Acidisarcina sp.
CCCATTGAGGAGCGTGTCAGCGCGGGTGAGAGCATCCGCCGGAACAGTATTGGTCATCAGCTGATAGAGCGTGGCTGAGAGCGAATAAAGATCGCTCTTTGCGCTGGTTCCGATGCCTCTGATCTGCTCCATCGGTGCATAGTGCGGCGTGTAACCGACAACGCTTCCGGTGCTTCCGGTCCCGGATGCCAGATTTGTCTGGCCGGTCGATGTCTTGGAGAGCCCGAAATCGAGAAGTACGATGTGATTCTCGTCCGTTAACTTCAGGTTCTGCGGCTTGATATCGCGGTGAATTATCGGCGGCTCGTGCGAATGCAGATACGATAAAGCATCGAGAAGCTGATCGGCCCAAAACATCACCCATGTCAATGGGAACGGTTTCTGGTTCGCCTCGATCCGCTTGGATAGATCGTCGCCCGATATGTGTTCCATGACGAGGTATTGCTCCTCGCCCTCCGAAAAATGATCGCTTACCTTTGGCAGCACCGGATGCCGCAGACGCGCCAGGACTCGTGCCTCTCTTTCAAACGCATTGCCGAGCATCTCGTCCCCGGCAAAAAAGGTTCGCTTCAGTGCGATCGCACTGCCTAAACGCTGGTCAACCGCGAGATAAACCTCGCCCATACCGCCCTTGCCGATCAGCTGAACGATAAGGTATCTGTTTTGAATGAGCGTATTTTGGGCTAAAGGTTTCATCTTAAACTGGAATTATAGGGTCGCAAGATAGAGGTGAACCGCCACGAATCTAATATTTTCGGCTATTTTGATGCAAACATCAACAGTTTGTTGCGATTTATTTTAATTGCAGGCCGCTAATTATCGCCGGATGCGGCCGGCTTTCCCTCGTGCTGAAAGCATCGCATGCCTGCCGCTTTTACTTTTCTTGAGCACGGCGTTCCCTTTTTCGTAAGTGCTCCGCAATAGTATGTTGTCTGTCTTGAAGCTACGTCGGGACTCGGCCGAGGCGATGTATCTGCCGCCGTGATCCCGCCCTTCTCTGCGGATCCGTTCGCTAATGGATCGACCGGTTCCGAAACCTGGATCGTCGATCGAGGCGGCAGCGGCGCCTTTTGAGCCGTTCTCACTCCGACAGGTGCTGCATCCGCCGGCATCGGGCCGCTGCTTCCAGAGGACGTCGACGACGTCCATACACTGCCCAAGCCAAATGTCGCCGCCAGAACTCCGAACACGACGACGCCTCTGGGAAGAACGTCGTACTTCTTATTCTCGACGGAGCAGGCATCGCAAAATCGACGGCTCGTCAACAGGGTCCACTCGATCCGGTCTATCGGCTCACCGCAATTACAGCAAAATTTAGGTTTATACAACATCGTGTATTGACCGGATGAAGGTAATGGGGCCGCCGCCGACCCGCAACTCCGACGAATTATATTCGAAATGCTCGTTTTCCAAAAGCGTTCCGATAGCGGTGATGTACATGCAACTTCATTTCAAAATATGACGTCAGATTGCTAGAGTTTTCTTATGCGGACAAAAGCGATCATTTTTCTCCTCTTGAGCGTGTTTTTGTTGACCGCGTCCGTTTACGCCCAGGTCGATGACCCGGTAAACGTCGATACGGCGATAGTGCGTGTGAATATAGGTGTGGTTGACCAGCGGGGCAGGCCGATTACCAGCCTTGCCCGGCCAAATTTTACGGTATTCGAGGACGGCGTGAAACAGGAGATCTCTCATTTTGAGCTTGCGTCAGCTCCGTTTAGCGTCGTAATGATGCTCGACATGAGCGGCTCGACGAAGAGTTTCCGCCAGAATATCGCTTTGTCCGCAGCCCGTTTTCTCGATGCCCTCGCGCCCGAAGACCGTGTAGCCGTGATCGAATTTTACGACAAGGTCAATCTGCTCAACGATTTCACTTCGGACCGTAGAGTGATCGCACATTCGATTCAGGTCGCCAATGGCGCCGGCGAGACCAATCTTTTTAAAGGGCTCGAACTGGCGCTCGACAAGCTCGGAAAAGAAGGCAACCGCCGGAAGGCGATCGTCGTGCTCACCGACGGAGTCGACACGAACGCAAAGAACGGTGATCGCGATCTTCTTTCGAAACTGAATGAGCAGGACATCCCGACCGCGATAAGGGCCGACCAAAACAAAGAGTTGAACCGGATATTAGACCGCGCCGACAGGCTAGGAGTGACGATCTATCCGCTCGCCTTACCCACCGGCGATCCGGCCAAACTTGCCGATCCGACGCCGTTGCAGGTCGCGATGTGGACGGCCGCCCGGTCCCGCCTTCAGTTGATCGCCGACCGTACTGGCGGCACGCTAAATTCCATTCGAAGGCTCGACGAAATGGGCAAACTCTACGCGGTCATCGCCGCAGATCTACGAACCCTTTACACGCTCGAGTATCAGCCTATTAACGTCACTCGCGACGGTAAGTGGCGGGCGATAAAGGTCGAGGTTACTGACCCAAGTCTTATCGCACGTTCGCGCCAGGGTTACTTTGCCCGTTGAACTTCCTTGACACTCCTCGCGTCAATTTGTACCTTATAGGTTCGCTTTGCACCCGTAGCTCAGCTGGATAGAGTGCTTGACTACGAATCAAGAGGTCGCATGTTCGAATCATGCCGGGTGTACCAGAATTTAGAGAAGGCGTCGCACGTGCGATGCCTTTTTCCGTTGAATCCAAGCTATTTTGTTTAGCGAATCCTCTGCTATGAATAAACGATACCTTGTCGTAGGCGGAAGCAAAGG
>JAJNPX010000387.1 GCA_021155145.1 Acidisarcina sp.
CGTTGCAAGTTCATCGTTGTATCGCTCCTGGTGGACGAGCGTCGGATCGATGGCCTGGATGAAGGCCGTTTCATTCCAGCCGGCATGGCCGCCGTCCTCGCCGAAAACCTCTTTCGTCTCGTCGGATGCGAACGACCACCAATTGATGACAAGTGTCCGGACGCGCCGCTCCGTCGCGACCTCGGCCGCGACTGACTGGAGCACTGCCGTCTGGCCGCCGCCGTGTCCGTTCAAGATGATGATGTTTCGAAAGCCGTTCTTGGCAAGTCCCTCGAGGATCTGTTTTACGAATGGCCGATACGCCGATTCGGTTATCTGGAACGCTCCTGGATAGGCCTCCATCGAACCGGTGATCCCGTATGAGAGCGTGGGCGCTACCAGTGCGTTGCATCGCCTGGCTATCGTTCTCGCCATCGCGGCCGGGGCAGTGTTGTCGGCTCCGTTGTTGATCACTCCATGCGGTTCCAATGTACCGGTCGGCAGGATGACCGTATTGACCTTTGAAGGGACGGTTTCTTTGAATTCCATCCAGTTGATACGGTCCATCTCACGGGTGGAGACGATGTCCTTTTCGGTCTGGGCGATCCCGAGAGAAGCGAAGAAGGCAAACGATAGGATTACGCTGAGTGATCTCTTCATATTGGTTTTTTGACAGCTTCCAGTTTTCAGCTTCGAGCTTTCAGTTTCTACTCGAAATATTTCTTGCCGGCTAGTTTTGAGGGCATTAGGTCCTCGGATTGATCCTCGGTCTTTTTGCCGTAGCCGAGGTCTTTCATCAGTTTGGTCGGTGCGTTTCTGATCTGCATCGGAACCGGTAAATTGCCATGCTTTTTTGCATCTTCCATCGCCGCACCGATGGCATCGGTAACCGAGCGGTCCTTCGGCGCGTTGGCGAGATATGCGGCGCCGTGTGCAAGATTGAGAGTGCATTCGGGATAGCCGATCGTCTCGACCGCACGGAAGACCGCATTTGCCACTACGAGCGCTGTCGGCTGGGCAAGGCCGACGTCCTCGGACGCGAAAATGACCATGCGTCGGGCGATGAACTTCGGATCCTCGCCTGCTTCGATCATACGGGCGAGGTAATACAGTGCGGCGTCGGGCTTGCTCGCACGCATCGATTTGATGAACGCGCTGATGACGTTATAGTGTTCCTCGCCTTTTTTATCATAGCGGAGGAATTTAGACTGAAGCGTCTCTTTAAGTGTCTCAAGGGTGATCTCGTCATAGAGGTTCGCGGTCGTCTCGATCATCGTCAGTGCCTGACGAGCATCGCCGTTGGCCATCTGGATCAGCCATTCCTTTGCTTCGGGTGTGAGTTCGTGACCGGTACGGTCGATGATCGCGGACATCTGGTCATCGGCCAATTCTTCCAGGACGAAGACGCGAAGCCGCGAGAGCAGGGCGGGGATCACCTCGAAACTGGGATTCTCCGTCGTCGCCCCGATCAGGACGAGTTCGCCGCTTTCCACGAAAGGTAAAAGGAAATCCTGCTGGGCCTTATTGAAGCGGTGGATCTCGTCAAGAAAGAGGGCCTTTGGCTGATCGAGTATAACGCGTTCCTTTAGTATCCTGCGTATATCTTCCTTACCGGCGGAGACTGCCGAGAGTTCATAGAACGCGGCGTTGATGGCATTCGCATAGATGCGAGCGAGCGTGGTCTTGCCGGTACCGGGCGGGCCCCACAGTACAAAGGAAAAAATATGGCCCTGCTCGATAGCCAGGCGAAACGGCTTCTCCGAACCGACCAGGTGTTCTTGCCCGACAAAATCGTCGAGTGTGCTGGGGCGGAGCTTGTTTGCCAAGGGTTCCATATGTCCTTTTATTAGAGGTTAGCACGAAGGTACTTTTACCGTTGGGTTGGCGGCGTGGCGACAAACCGTACATCACAAATGGTAAGACCCTTATCCGGGCACAACCCCGACTGGTAATGCATCTCGGCAAAGATGGGCCATCTGAATCCGAGGTAAAATCGGGCAAAGTAGAGATAAAATGAGCGAATTATGTGACCGACGGAACTTTTCGGGCAAAAAAGATAAAATTAGACTTGCATTGATTGGTAAAACCAATTATGATTCTCCAAGTTTTTAACCCGACCTCTAAGGATTCTAAGTTTGCAGGAGCATGAGATGAAGACGTTAAGAAAGCTGCAGCATCGATCACTCGCTTTGGTGATCGTATTAACAGCCGGCATGATGACCGCTAACGCGCAAGAATTTCGCGGGAGCATCACCGGCACGGTGACCGATCCGAATGGTGCCGCGGTGGCGGGTGCGACCGTAGTTCTAAAGAACAACGAGACCAACATCACCCAGACCGTTACCGCGAACAACAGCGGTAGCTACACGTTTCCTTTGATACAGCCGGGAACGTACACGGTCTCGGCGACAGGCGGCGGTTTCAAGACGTCTGCGAGGGAGAATCTGCAGGTAAAGGTGGACGACAGGCTGACGATCGACTTTGCCCTCGAGATCGGTACGTCGGCTGAGGTCAATATTGTCGCAGACACCGAACTGCTCGACCGCGGAACGGTCACGATCGGAACGTCCGTAAGTCAGCGTCAGATCGAAGAACTGCCATTGGCTGAGGGTGCGCCGTATACGCTCGCGACGCAGGCACCCGGCATCGTTTACACCGGCGACCCGAACTTTCAGGGCCCGACCGCGAACGGCAACCTTGCCGGCTTTCGCTCGAACGGCACGATGGGTAATCAGGTGAACGGCTCGGGCGGAAACGTGATCAACCTGGATGGATCGCCGAACCTTGCGTACGACGGACAGGTAGCATTCACGCCGCCGTCGGCCGCGACGCGGGAATTTAAGGTTCAGACCAATAGTTTTGATGCCCAGATGGGATTCACTGCCGGCGCTACGGTCAACGTGGCGACCAAGAGCGGGACGAACGACTTTCACGGCGAGGTATACCTCTACGACCGCGACAAGAGCCGAACGGCAAACAATTTCTTCAATAATCGTGCAGGCATAGATCGCCCGGGAAGAAAATACAATCGGTACGGCGGAACGGTCGGCGGGCCGATCATCAAGGACCGCACATTCTTCCTTTTCTCTTACGAGCGGCAGAAGGACAACGTCGCACAGACGACCACCTATACGGTGCCGACAATGCTGATGCGGCAGGGAAATTTCTCTGAACTACCGTACGCGATTTACGATCCGGCGACCGGCGTTGGACGGAATAGTTCATGTACACCCGGTTCCACGGGCTCGACGGTTTGCAGGACCGCATTCACCGGCAACATCATCCCAACCGGAAGGATGTATGCGCCCGCCCTTGCATTCATGCAGTATTTTCCGGAGCCGAACCTACCGGGCATCGAAGATAACTTCATCACCGATCAAAACCTGATCCGTCCGTACAGGTCATATCTGGTAAGGATCGATCACAGTATCAATGAAAACAATTCGATCTTCGGAAAGTTCTATCACAGCCGAAATACCGAGGATCGGTATAACCTGACGCTTGAGGCGGACTCTATCTTTCGCGGGTTTGAGAATCGGCGTAATCTGGGCGGAAACGTCGGGTGGACCTCGACACTGTCGTCGAACTTCGTACTCGATGTCCGCGGAAGCTGGGGAATGTTCAAGCTGCGTAGATTCCAGGAAGGGCAGCCGACGGCGGCCGATCTCGGATTCACGGGTATACCTTCGGAGCGGCAGGACAACATCTTTCCCAGGTTCGATTTTACGAACTTCCTCACGGTCGGTTCGCAGCGGGCGGATTGGAACGACGGGCGCGAGCGTCCCTTCGATACCTTCACGTTCCAGCCGACGCTGACGCAGATATGGGGAAATCATTCGATCAAGTACGGATACGATTTCCGTCGGATGCACGAAAAGTTCGATTATCAAGGATATGCGGCCGGTCGATTCCAGTTTCAGGGAACCTATACGATGGCGGCTTCGAATTCGGGTTCGACCGAACGAGATCGCGTCGGGCGTGACCTCGCCTCGTTCCTTCTGGGCATTCCCGTCGCGAGCGGCAGCAGCCTCATCGATAATCCGCAGGTTTACGACGTGTCGTCGATGTATCACGGATTCTTCGTGCACGACGACTGGCGAATCACACCGAAACTTACTCTGAATTTTGGTCTGCGATATGAGTACGAGACCGGATATAAGGAGAAGGAAGGCCGGATGGTGGTCGATTTCGATCGAACCGCGGCAAGCCCGATCCGTGATCAGGTGCTCGCAAATTACAATGCGAACACGCCGGCCGGTGTTCCGATCACTCAGTTTCAGAACCTCGCAGGCGGATTCATCTTCGCAAGCGATCCTTCACAGGCGAATCAGGAAGCGGACACGAATAATTGGCAGCCGAGGATCGGGTTCTCCTATGCTCCCGACGGCAAGACGGTGATCCGCGCCGGGTTTGGGATCTTTACCTCACCGTTCCAGATCATCACGCAGAATGTGGTTTTCCAGCCGGGTTTCTCGAGCCCGACGCTCTTTGTCCCGAGCACGAATAACGGATTGACGTTCATTGCGACGCTTTCAAATCCGTTCCCGGGCGGCATCCTGCCTTCGCCGGGGAGTTCGCAGGGGTTGATGACATTTGTCGGCCGCGACCTGACGGCTGTCGGCAATAACGGACCGACGAGCGTAATGCTACAAAACGAAAGGCAGAATGCTAATTACACGCGGTTTGTCGTCGGCGTTCAGCGGGAGCTTTGGGGCGGTGTTGCCGCAGAGGCGACCTATATTTTCTCGAAGGGTTCGGACCTTGCGGTGAATCGCCAGCTTAATTACATCCCGA
>JAJNPX010000399.1 GCA_021155145.1 Acidisarcina sp.
TAGACTCTCCCGCAATGCTCCAACCGAGGATGACGGCGATAACCGGATTCACGTATGCGTAGGTCGATACCATCGCCGGCTGTGCATTCTTGAGGAGCCAACTGTAGGCGGTAAAGCCGATGAGCGACCCGAAAACGATCAGATATACAAGGGCAAAGATAGAGCTGCTAGATACCGCCGAGGGATCGAAAGATGCATACTCTCCGCGGATCAAACCGACCACAAAGAGCGACACACTTCCCGCAAGCATCTGCATTCCCGCCGTCAACAGCGACGATCTAGGCGTCGGCGATCTGAGCCCGTAGATCGAACCCGTCGCCCACGAAAGCGCCCCGACCATCACCGCCACTATGCCGATCCAACGGCCATAACCGCCGGCATCGACACCCGCCGGTTTCCCTGCGATCAATATGAAGACCCCGACAAAACCGATAAGGAGCCCGACTGCTACCCTCCAGTTTGGCCGGCCCGTGCGAAGCCAGAGCCAACTCAAGAGCACGATCCACAGCGGCTCCGTCGCGACAAGGAGCGCCGTTAGGCTGGAAGGTATATACTGCGACGCGAGTACAACGGCTCCATTGCCTCCCAGCAGAAGGAATGTGCCGACGATCGCCGCGGTCTTCCAATGAACGAGCCTCGGCGTCTCGTAATCTTTCGTGAACCGCGCCCAAACGAACAGGATGGCACCAGCGAAGGCAAAACGTGAACCGGCCATCAGAAATGGTGGCAGCGTCTCGATAGTGTATTTAATAGCCAGATACGTCGAGCCCCAGAAAATGTAGACCGCGGCGAATGCGGCGATCATGACGATCAGGGTCTGTCTATTATTCGAAAACCTCTTCAGCATTACCCAACTCCTTATTTATTCCCTCTTTTCGATATCTTTTCACTCACGACGCACCTGTTGAGCGGCAGTGCGGTAGTTTCCTTGATCGTCTGAAGCACGACGGTGGTGCGTGTGGTCACGACCGTTGGGATCGCTTTCAGCTTTTCGCGAAGCAGTACCGCCAGATCTTCCGGATCGGTGGCGCGTACCTTTAGTAAATATGAATCTTCTCCGGCGACGTCATGCACCTCGAGAACTTCCGGGATCTGTGCGAGCAGTTCGTCGGTTCCATCCCCGCATTCGTTCGTTCGAACTAATACGAAAGCCGTAAGGCCAAAACCTACCTGCTTCGGATCGAGCGAGGCGGAATAACCGCGAATAACACCCGTTTCCTCAAGCTTTTTTGTACGCTCAAGTATTGCTGACGGTGCCAAGCCTATCTGGCGGGCGACCTCGGCGTTAGAAATGCGGCCATCGCTCTGAATTATTTCCAGTATTTGTCTATCTGTGGTGTCGATCATACGCCTTAACTCACTCTCCAGAGAATAATCAACGGCTTTACACTTGTCAAGGGAAAGTTTATTCGGAGATCAGAGCTGCCCGCCGGAGGATGTTTTGGCCTGCAAGCCTTGGCGCGGCCGAAGACGTTGAACGAGTCACGGAATAGGCATATCATCGCAGAAATGAGCGCAGTCTTAGCAAAACCTCATAAAGACGAACAGATCGTTTCGGTCGATCCTGCGACGGGCAAAGAACTTGGGTCGATCGACGTATCTACACCTGACGAGGTGAGAGAGGCGGTTTCCAGATCGCGTCAAGTTTTCCACAAGTGGAAAACAACCAGTTTCAAAACGCGTCGGCGTTTAGTTATGAACGCTCGCGAAGTGATTCTCGATGAGATGGACGACATCGCCCATCTCATCTCGGCTGAATCTGGGAAGCCATTCGGCGAGGCGATAGCGATGGAGATCGCGCCCGTGCTCGACCTTATGCAATGGGTCGCACGCGGTGCAGAAAAGATGCTTAGGCCGCGGCGTGTCGGCATTGGCCTTTACAGGCTTCTCGGGCGGTCGTCAAAGATCGTCTATCGGCCTCTCGGGGTGGTCGGAATTATCCCGGCGTGGAATTATCCATTTTCGATACCGCTTGGCGAGGCCGTAATGGCCCTGATGGCGGGGAATACTGTCGTATTAAAGCCATCGGAACTGACGCCGCTCGTGGGCCTCAGGATCGGAGATATCTTTGAGAAAGCTGGCTTTCCGGAAGCCGCGGTTCAGATCGTATCGGGCGGCGGCGAGACCGGGGCGTCACTCGTCGAAGCCGCGCCGGACAAGATAATGTTCACCGGGTCGGTAGCGACGGGAAAGAAGATCGCCGCGGCGGCAGCGAAAGATCTGACATCGGTCGTGCTTGAACTCGGCGGGAAAGATCCGATGATCGTCTTTGAAGATGCGAACCTCGATCTCGCAGCGGGAGCAGCGGTATGGGGGGCATTCTGCAACGCGGGGCAATCTTGTTCTTCGATCGAGCGGTTGTATGTACATGAGAGTGTAGCCGAAACTCTTACGCGAAAGATCGTGGAGAAAACCCGCGGGTTGAGACAAGGCAGGGGCGACCGCGAGGATATTTCGGTCGGGCCTATGTCATCGGAGCGGCAGCTAAAGATCGTCGAGGAACACGTTGCTGCGTTTCGCGAGGCCGGAGCGAAGATCGAGATCGGCGGGAGGAGAGCGGACACGACTGTCCGCACAGACGCGGAGAGCGCCGACCCGGATAAGTTTGGCCCCACTCCCTCACTCTTCTACGAACCAACGGTCATTACAGGTGCGACGAACGAGATGCGGCCTATGCAGGAAGAGACATTTGGCCCGACACTGCCCATTGCGACTTTCAAGACTGAGGAAGAGGCGATCCGACTTGCGAACGAATCAGAATTTGGCCTGACCGCGAGCGTCTGGACCCGCGACTACGCGAAGGGGAAACGGGTTGCTGAACAGATAGATGCCGGATCGGTTTGCATCAATGAGGTCCTCTACACCCACGGCATCGGGCAAACACCGTGGGGCGGGTTCAAGAACTCGGGCCGCGGACGCACTCACGGACTCGAGGGCCTAATGGAGCTTGTCCAGCCACAGCACATTCACATAAACCGAATCGCCATTTTACCCGATGCGTGGTGGATGCCGTACACGCCAACTGCCGTCGAGACGTTTCGCGGATTAGCGACCAAGTTTGCGAGCGGATCAGTGTTGAAAACTGCGGCCCTGTTGCCGCAACTCCTTAAGCGTATTAGAGAACTGATGAGAAAGTACAAAGGCTGACCGTCACAAATTCGGGCGATGATATGGGTGAATTGATGCGAATGCCGGCGATCTTCCTGGGCCACGGCAACCCGCTTAATGCCCTGGCAGACAACGATTGGACGCGCGCCTGGAGGTTGCTCGGCGAGACCATACCGGCCCCAAAGGCAATACTTTGTGTTTCGGCCCACTGGTACATTCCACACCTTGCGGTAACGGCAATGCCGCTGCCGCGGACGATCCACGATTTCGGTGGATTTCCGCCGGAGCTATTCGAGTTTCAATATCCTGCGCCAGGCTCGCCTGAACTTGCACAACGAGTATCCGAACTGCTTGGCGGCGATGTCGAAATGGACACCAACAATTGGGGGCCAGAACATGGCACGTGGTCGGTGCTATGCCATTTATACCCGGATCACGATATCCCGGTCGTCCAACTTTCGATCAATGAAACGGAAGCGGCTCCGTTTCATTACGAGGCCGCCCGCCTCCTTGGCCCATTGCGAGACGACGGGGTGCTCGTGATCGGGAGCGGGAACCTGGTGCACAACCTCCATGCATATGCCTGGGGCAACCGGAACATTGGGCCGTTCGACTGGGCCGCACAATTCGATCAAACGGTGCGCGAACTGATCACGTCCGGCGAACATGAGCCCCTGATCTATTATGAGCAACTCGGCCGCGATGGCCTTCTCGCGGTGCCGACGCCGGAGCATTATCTGCCTTTGCTGTACATTCTGGCCCTCCAACGCGAAGAAGAGAGCGTTACATTTCCCGTCGAAGGTTTCGATGGCGGCTCGATCTCGATGAC
>JAJNPX010000417.1 GCA_021155145.1 Acidisarcina sp.
GATCCTCCAGGCTTCGGCGTTCACTCGACAACAGGACTAATGTTCTACCTTTCGGTGCTCGATCTGCCGGGTCTGCTGATCACGAAGCTTGTGCTAAGTCCGTTCGAACCTTTATATTTCCTAGCACCCATGAACGCGATCATTCCCATCGGGTTGATAACCCTTCAATGGTTGTTAGTCGGTTCCGCGGCGGCGAGACTGTTTAGTGACTATCGAAGTACAACGCATTGACGAAGACGGCGGAGTCAGCCTCCGCTGAACGATCTTCCTCAGGAGCCTACGATTCACCACATCACCGTGACCGAAATCCGGTCTTTAAATCGTTCAACATTGTAAAAAACTGTTGACATAGATTGTTCAACCGTGTAAATTCAAATCTGACGACGCACCTCGCGATCGTTTCCCTTCGCCACCCGATGCGAAAAAGTTTTCTAAACAACAATCTGTTTCAGGCCTCCTAAAGAGGCTTGTTACTTCCGGAACGAACGGGTTTATTGGCACCGCTTTCAGTTGGCCTGTCCCTTTGAAAGATACCCTCGACACTCGCACCTCCGGCGTGGCAAGAAAATAACCTACAAAGTCCAATACCCGTATCGCGTCCATTTAAGAAAACACACAAAACAGTTCTGATTTAAGCCCCGGTAATCCTGCCGGAAAGGAGTGAAGAAAAATAATGCTGTTCGGTAAAAAGAAAAGAGTTGCCGGTTTAGACATCGGTTCCAGTTCGGTCAAGATGGTTGAGCTTGACGGCAAGGTCGGCAACCTCAATCTCGTTAGCCTGGGCTTCGAGAATCTTCCTGACGATACGATCATCGACGGCCAGATCATGGAGTTGAACACCGTGTCTGACGTTATACGCAATGTTTGCTCGAATCACAATGTTTCGGCCGACAGCGTGGTGACGGGCGTCAGCGGCCATTCGGTCATCATCAAGAACATCGTGCTTCCGCCGATGAGCCAGGAAGAACTGGAAGAGTCGATCGACTGGCACGCCGAAGAGCACATTCCATACGACCTCGCAGACGTGAGCCTCGACTATCAGGTGACCGGATCGAACAGCGAATCGACCCAGGTCCTGATCGCCGCGTGCAAACGTGAGAGGATCGACAACATCAAGCAGGCGATACAGCTTGCCGGCAAACAGCCGGTGGTGATCGATGTCGATACTTTCGCCCTTCAGAATTGCTACGAAGTGAACTACCACCCGGACGAATCACAGGTCGTCACGCTGCTTAACATCGGCGCATCGACGATGAATGTGAATATCGTCAAGGGCACCCGATCGCTGTTCAGCCGCGACATCACGGTCGGCGGAAGCCAGTTCACCGATGTATTGCAGCGAAGCCTTGGCCTAAGTTTTCAACAGGCCGAAGCGGTCAAGCGCGGCGTGAATCACGCGGTCGACGGTATCGAGGAAAAGGCGATAGAGCCCTTGATGAACAACGTCACCGAGATCGTCGCTATGGAGATTCAGAAGACATTCGACTTCTATCGTGCCACGACAGAAGACAATCAAACGGTCGTCCAAAAGATCCTCATTTCAGGCGGCGGTTCCAAGCTGCAGGGCCTGGCACAGGATCTTTCAGCACGGCTCGAGCTTCCGGTCGAGGTTCTCGATCCGTTCCGCAGCATCAAGGTAGATACGCGGAAATTCGATCCCGATTATCTGAGTGAAATCATGCCCGAAATGGCCGTCGCCGTTGGTTTGGCAATGAGGGGAGTGAGCTAAGAAAATGTTAAAGATCAACCTACTTAATTCGGTTACAGAACGCCAGGGCGGAGCTGTGATGTCGGTCGACCGAAAGGTCGGAAGTCCCGGTATGCGTCTCTTATTGATGACGCTGGCCGTGGGATTCTTGCTCGCCGCTGTTATCGGTTGGGACGTTATCAGCACTCAGATGGCCAAAGCCGACGCCGAACGCCAGCTCGAAGAGCAGAAGCAGATCGCGACCGAGCTCGAAGCGGTAATGAAGGAACAGAAGGAACTCGAGGCGAAGATCAAGAATATCGACGACCGTATCGCCGCGATCAAGAAACTCCGCGAAGAACAGAAAGGCCCGAGCGCCGTACTCGAAGCTCTCCGCGAGCGCATCGCGATGGTTCCTGGACTCTACCTTCAGAGCGTCGAGCAGGCAGGCGATCAGGTGACGATCAAAGGAAACTCGCCCGACGAGGCAGCCGTCACACAATTCGGCCGGAGCCTGGAATTTTCGAACGGCTTGTTCTCCAACCTGAATATCGAGACTCAGCGTCAGGAGATCGTCAACCAGAACGCATCGGTCCCCACCGGTGCCGAGGAGCCAAAGATAAACGTCGTGAACTTTACGGTCCGTGCAGGCTACAACTCTGCAAAGGGCAATACGACCGATGCGGTCGCCGCGAATGGCCAGGCTCCGGCCGCCGCCGCACCGACCCAGCTTGCCAAGAACTAGTCGGACAAGCCTGCCATCAGGCCCAGATCGATCCTAACGAACCAATTAACAGAAGGATAAGAACATGTTAGAGAAACTCAAAAACCTCAAGTGGCACTTCCAGCTCCTGATCTTGCTCGTCGTATCGGCCGTGCTATACGGAACGGTCTATTACTTCGTGACCGGCCCTACCCGCGAAGAAGTGGCCGCCCTCAACGATCAGGTGGCTCAGCTTCAGGCGAAGAACGAGGCAGCCCGCCTGGCGACGCAGCGGATCAATGAATTCCGTGCTCTGTACGCCAGCAAGTCAGCTGAGTATGACGAACTGAAGGTCCTTCTGCCGGAACAGCGTGAGATCACAAATGTGCTTCAGGGCCTGCAGGACAACGCGAAGGATTCGAAACTGATCGTAATGCGTTTCACACCGCGGGACGACACCACGCAGAACTCGATACAGGCAAAACCTGTCGAGATCGAAGTGGACGCTAATTTTAACAATCTTCGAGCCTTTTACGACAAGATGGCAAAGCTGCCCCGCATCGTCTCGATCACCGACTTTAAGATCAACCAGCTCGATAAGCAGAAGGCCGATCGCACGCTGCATGCACAATTCCTGCTCACGGCCTACTATGCCGATCCGGATGCGTTGAACAAGCCGGCACCAGTCAAACCGGGCCAGCCCGGAGCACCCGCAGCCGCCCCTGGCCAACCGGCTCCCGCAGCCCAACCGCCCGCATCCAAATAGTATCTAGATCGCAACCTACCCGAACCAGAGAGAAAAAGCCATGACCAAGAAATTCAAACCAGTACCCTTCCTACGCCTCGCAATGCTGGCAGCCGCAGTCATTCTGCTCAACGGCAGCTTGAACGAAGCATCGGCTCAGCGAGACCCGTTTGAAAAACCCGCCTGGGCCCGTACCAAGGAACAGCGTCAGGGTGTTCCCGGGTCGCCGGGGGTGAAGGGTGAACCTACCTATGGTGTGCCTGCGATCGACCAGCGGATCGATTACTACAAGCGCCTCCGCGAGGACGCGGTCGCCAACGGCTTGCCGATGCCAAAGGTAACAAGCGTTCTGACGCTCGACGAACTCGCCGTCACGGGCATTTTCAAAACCCCGCGAGGCTATGCCGCCATGGTCGAGGCAACCCCGATAAAACTCTCTTACACGATCTATCCGGGGGACAAGTTCTTTGACGGGCAACTGGTTGCTGTTGAAGAGAACCGCCTCGTGTTCAGAAAGGTTACCAAGGTCTCCAAGAATAAATTCGTCTCGTCGGTAGAGAACAAGTCGCTCCGGAAATATTCGGATCGGGATATGATCCAGGGCACCGCACCCGCGGGCGCGGGCGGTGGATCCGACGCCCCTGTAAATGCGGCCGCTCTTCTGCCGAGCAACAAGATGACTGTCACGCCTGTTGTGTCCCCTTTGTCTGAAATGGAAACACAGACCACAAAGGACGCTGCGAACGAGAAGGCAGAGCCCAAGTCGAAGAAACCCGTTCGGGTTGCGAAGAAACGGGGCTAAAGGTTCGATCGGCCCGTAACGGGCCCACCAAGTTCTTTTTTAAGGATCGCGATCGTTGTGCGCACACGTCAACGAAAGCGAAGTTTGAAACGGAGGAAACATGAATTCTCAAATCACACCAAGCGGTCTCGTTAAACAAACGATCATCGCACTAATCTTAGTAGCCACGCTGAGCATTATGGCTTTCGCACAGCGTGCCGATCAGCAGGGACGACAGTATGGCGATCCCGGATTCCGCGGCGAGCCGATCAACCTGAACGTGGTCAATGCCGACGTCCGAGACATATTGAACTACGTTACCGAACAGTACGGCGTGAACTTCGTGATCGATAAATCGGTCAAGCAGGTTCCGGTCACCGTTAACGTAAGCGACGTTCCATGGAATATAGCATTGGACTCGATCCTGAGAGCACAGGAACTCGGAATTCAGGTAAACGGCCCGATCCTTCGGGTCGCGGATTCCAAGATCCTTGCGACCGAGGGCGAGATCCTTCGCCAGGCAAATGAAACAAAGCTTGACGGTTCGCCGCTCTATACAGAGTTCATTCGCCTGAACTACGCACGAGCGGCCGGCACCATCAATCGCGGCACGTCCTCCAGCGGAACCCCGGCCGGCTCATCGAGCGGTTCATCGAGCGGTTCGACCGGCGGCAGCGGCGGCGAGGGCCTTCTTCCGATAATCAAGCGACGTCTTTCGCGACGCGGTTCGATCGAAACAGACGGCCGCAGCAACTCGCTGATCATCACGGATGTGCGTGAGAATATCGACGCGATCCGCCAACTGGTCGCGATATTGGACCAGCCGGAGCCGCAGGTCGAGATCGAAGCACGCATCGTTGTTGCCACACGCAACTTCAGCCGCGACGTCGGTGTGCAGCTTTCCGGCCTGGTCATCGGTGCTCGCGGAAGCGGTGCACAGGGCGGCACATTGCCCAACAATACGACCGGCCTAACGGTTCCTCCGGGACTTCCTAACGCCGGACCGAACAACGACCTTCGCTCGACGATCCCGAACACCGTGATCGGCCTGACGACAGGCATCTTCGGCACAGCTCAAATAAACATGCTGATCTCGGCAGGTGAACAAAAGGGCCAGGCCAAGGTCATCGCAACGCCTCGCGTAACGGCTCTCAACAACCGTGAAGCGATCATCGAAAGCAAGACACAGATCCCGATCGTGACGGTCCAGCCCGGACAGGCTGCAGGCGGCGCCGCGATCGCTACGACGACCTATGTGGATGTTCCGCTGAAACTTCAGATCACGCCTCAGATCACCGATCAGGGCACGATCGTACTTGAAGTGCTGGCCGAAAACAGTTCGACACCTCCGATCAGCGGCGGAACTGCACCTGCTATCAACACCCAGAAGATGCAGACGCAGGTCACGGTGCCCGATGGCGGAACGACCGTCGTGGGCGGCGTTCTGTTTGACGACGAACGCGAAAGCCAGGATCGTACGCCCGGCCTTTCGAAGATCCCGATCTTTGGCAACCTCTTCAAGCGTAAAGGCGTTTCAAGGAACACCAACGAGATATTGTTCTTCATCACGCCCCGCATCTATCGTCCCGACTACTCGCCGTCAGCCGGTTCGTCCGGTGTGAAGTCCTCGGCGACGATCCTTCAGCCGGTGCCGCTCGGCAACCCCGCATCGAACTCGGATGTGGCAGAGCCGGTAGCAAACCCGACCCCGACTCCGGTGCTTCTGCCCGCGGTCCCGGTACAACAGCCTGCGTCCGGACAGAAGCCGTAATTACGGCCCTTATGGAAACAGCATAAGCAGAGAATTGTTTCTTCCATTGAACCCGCCCGACAGATCGTCAGGCGGGTTCTTTGTTGCGTTAGAGCGTTAGGGAAGGTAGGCGTTCGGGATCGGGATGTCATTTGCCGCACCCCACGAACGGATGAAGAAAGTATTGTCGGAGCTGTTGACGGCATACCACACGCCTTCGCTGCCGCGGAAAACGCCGATGTCCGTCGAGCCGTCGCCGTCATAGTCGGCCGGGACGGGACTATCGGTGCTCACGCCCCATGGCCTCGCCGAGATCCCGATCCGCGATCCGTTTATGTACCAAACCCCTTCTGAGGGCCGATAGACCGCGATGTCGTATCGCCCGTCGCCATCGTAATCTCCCTGTACCGGGACGTCCGAGGCAACACCCCACGAGCGGAATGAATTGCCGTCCGAACTTTGCTTGATAGACCACGTACCGTCGCCGGGGCGGTAAACCGCTGCATCCGTTCTCGCGTCGCCATCGTAATCGCCGGGGACACAGATGTCGGTCGATGCTCCCCAATATATAAAGTCGAATCCGCCCGAACTCTTTCGTATATACCAATAGCCGGTCGAGGGGCGAAAAACGGCGACATCGGTCTTCAGATCGCCATCGTAGTCCCCGGCGACCGGGATGTCGCCCGCAACTCCCCATGGGATCCATTCGACACCCTCGGTGCTCTTGAGGAGATACCAGAAACCGGCCGAAGGGCGGAATACCGCTCGGTCGGTTATCCCGTCGCCATCGTAATCGCCGGGAACCGGGACATCTTCGGACAGCCCCCACTGTGCCACCTGAAACTGGCCGTCCGTGCTGTTCAGGCTGTACCAGCCGCCATCCGAGGGCCGGAAAACTGCCGGTTCCGACCGCTGGTCACCGTCAAAACTTGAAATATTGGTCCCCGAAAGGGTCGACGCTGAGGTCGTGTAGATGTAGTCGCTCTCTGTTCCGCCGGTTCCGTCCGCCGCGTTTCCGGCCGCATAGAAGCCGACCTTTCCGACACGGCGTGCGGGAGCGGTCCAGGTAAACTGCCACGATTTGGTTCCGGCAACTGTCGGCACGATACCATCGACGGTATGTGAGATGTATTCGCGCACGTCTCCGCCGACGTTTCCGTATTGCAGAAGCATCGGCTCGGGAGTAGTCGACGGGAGCACGAGGTCGCCCGCCTTTTGTCCGACCGAATCGACTGCGGTGCCCTCAAATCCGAAGTTGACACCGTTGTTATCGTTTACCGTCACCGTTAAAGGGATCTGCTGGCCCGGAAGGTAACTCGTCGGCATTCCCGAGACGGTGATGCCGCCCTCTCCGCTATTGACGGGAAACGTCGAATGACAGGCAGTGCAGTTCGACTCCCCCGGAGCATTTGTGAATGACGGCGCGGGCCCAAAGGCGGACGCATGAGCTTTATACGTCGCCGAGGGAAAACCCCAAAATCCCATTATCGCTATGAGGGCAAAGATCCCGATCGCCGAGATACGTGCCCAACCACCCCAATCGCTATTGTTCGGCATTGATGAAACTCTCCTGAAAAATGTGCCAGATCTATGATTTGACGGCGAGGATTCGAAAAAAGTCGGAAACTATGAGAATTTTCGGCGTTGGGACTACGAAAGTCAACGTTTAACGCATGATCGAACCACAAAAAGAATGCGGCCGGAGGGTTACTCCGGCCGGCACGTCTGCAATAAAGCTGCAGATCAACTATTGGTATTCCCTACTAGGGAAGGTATTTCCGCGGTATCGGAACGTCGGTGCTGACACCCCAGAATCCTACCTGGAATCCAGCCTGCGAACCCTTTATGTACCACGTTCCATCACGGTATACAGCAACATCGTATTCGCCGTCGCCGTCGTAATCACCGGGAACGGGAACGTCGGTGCTTACGCCCCAAGGCTCGTACCTGACATTTCCGGTAGCGGTGAGTCGTATGTACCAGGTCCCGTCGCTCGGCCGGTAGACCGCGATGTCATCTTTTTCATCGCCGTCGTAATCGGCCGGTACTGGAATGTCCGTAGATACTCCCCACGGGATCGACTGGAAATTCGCGAACGAATTGCCGCTTTGCGTGGCCACATAGAAAGTACCATTGGACGGACGAAAGACCCCGAGGTCCGTGCGGCGGTCGCCATCGATATCGATCGCCATCGGAATGTCGGTACTTGCGCCGAATAGGACGACACGGTACTGGAGCAGATCGTCTCTGATATAGAACGCCTGATCTGCCGGCCGGAACGCCGCGACCTCGTCCTTATCATCCCCGTCGTAATCGCCGACGAGAATAATATCGGTGGCGGTACCCCAGGAAATACCCTCGTATGTAAAGGTATCGGTCTTGAGTACATGGATGTCGGGCGTAACCGTGTCGCCGAC
>JAJNPX010000418.1 GCA_021155145.1 Acidisarcina sp.
TATAAGAATTCTCATCGCTTTAGGCCCTTGGTAATTGAACCACGAACGTGGTCCCGCGCCCTTCTCCCTTACTCTCGACCTTGACGGTTCCTCCGTGTTTTTTGATTATCGAGCGAACAATGAAGAGGCCAAGGCCGGTACCTTTTACACGATCGTTCTCTCCCTGCGATACACGGTAAAACCTCTTGAAAACGCGCTTCAGGTCGGCGGCCGGGATACCGATCCCGTAATCGCGTACAAAGATGTCGATCCTGTTGCGCATGCTGGATTCCTTGACCTTGACCGTCACCCGAACGTCGTCTCGCGAGTATTTCACGGCATTGTCCAAAAGGTTTACGAACGCGGTCTGTAGCTCGTCGGCATCACCGGCGACGATATGTCCGCGGCCCGATTCCGGCACCCGGATCGCGCCTTGCTCAAGATTGTAGCGGCTGCGGACGATCGCGGCCGAACCTTCGATGACCTTGGCGATATCGAGTTCCGTCACCTCGTAGTGCTTGTTGGCGTCGGCGGTCTTGCTGGCCGATAAGACCTGTTCGACGGTGGAGAGCAATCGGTCGCTGTCGGCCAGCATCACGTCGTAAAACTCCTTTTGTTTTTCGGGAGCGACGTCACGCGATTTAAGTGTTTCCAGGTACAGCTTTATTGATGCGATCGGCGTTTTGAGCTCGTGCGTGACCGCGTTGAGAAAGGCGTCGTGCTGTTCGCTCCTTCGGATCTCGCGCACCAGAAAGATGGTATTGAGGACGAGTCCGGTGATGATCAGCGCAAAGAAGAAGACGCCGAGAATGAGAAGGGCGACCTCACGAAGATTAAGGAGTATCCAGCCGACATTGAGCGCGACCGCCAGAGCGCTGAGGCAGATGCCGAGAACGAGGAAGAATATCGCTGTCTTGCGTCGCCGCATTGGTCAAAAGCCAACGATAGAAACAAAAAGAGCAAAAGTAAAAGTCTGACTTTCGCTTTTGCTCCTTTCGGTTGAGATCAGTAGTGGATCAGGCGGTCTCGTGCAGCGGTTCCAGATTGACCAGGTCGATGGCATCCTGGCGTTCCTTCTTTTCGCTGTAAGCGTAAACGCTTTTCGCGAGGCCGGCGATCTCAAGCGCACGGATCTGGACCCAGTTTATATCGAACTCGTACCAGGCAAGGCCGTGCTTTGCAGAACGCGGGTATGCGTGATGATTATTGTGCCAGCCCTCACCAAAGGTGACAGCGGCGATCAATGCGTTGTTTCGCGAATCATCACGGGTCTCGAATCTGCGGGTGCCCCAAAGATGGGTCGCGGAATTAACGAGCCATGTGAAGTGCCACCCCATCACGGTTCGAAAGAAAACTCCCCACAGGACCATGCTGAAACCGCCCACGGCGAACAGGATGACCCCGACGGTGATGACCGGGATGTAGTAATACTTGTTCAGAAACTGATGGACCGGATCATCGGCAAAATCGGGGCAATACCGCTGCATCGTGGCCCAGGACTGATTTTGCGAGGTTCCGCGAAATATCCAGCCGATGTGTGACCAATACGTTCCGCTTCGCGGGCTGTGCGGGTCTTTTTCCGTTTCCGTAAATGCATGGTGGATGCGATGCGTCGTCACCCAGCTAAGCGGGCCGGATTGAAGCGCAAGCGTACCGAAAATGCTAAGCGTGTATTCAAGCCACTTCGGGACCTTGAAACCTCGATGGGTCAAGAGGCGGTGATAGCCGAGGCCGATGCCGAGGCTGCCGGCCAGCCACCAGAGTATCCCTGCGGCGATAAGATTTGACCAGCTAAAGGTAAAGAGTGCGGCGATCGCCAGAATATGAAAGATCGTTACAGCGACGATCGTGTTCCAATTGAGACCTGCATGCTTGTCGATGGATATTGCGGTGTTTGTCATTCAGTGGTGTTTCCCTTAGTCGTAATGTGGAGAGTTCCAGTGCTATATAAACCTTAGCAAACATTGACTCGTGCGATTGTAAGAGTTGTGTAAGAAGTTGACCTCGCCGCGATTTGGATGACAATTGCCGACTGATATAGTTCTGACAGGCAAATGGCAAGAAGAAAAGGCAAGATCCAGATGTGGACCGAATACCTCGTGGTCCGCGCCGTTTTGGGGATACTGGGCTCGCTTCCGCGCGGCTCTGCCGTTCGGGCCGCGATGGGTATCTCAAATGCTGCCTATCATCTATTGGGTAACCTGAGAAAGACGGGCCGCACAAACCTCCGGATCGCTTTTCCGGACCTTTCAGAAGCGGAACACGAGAAGATCCTGAGGGGCACGTTTCGCAGCCTCGGCCGCGTTTTGGGCGAGGTAAGCCAATTCGGAAAGGCGACACCCGAGAGTCTCGCATCGATCGCGGATCTTACGCTCGATCAGGCATCGCTCGATCTCTGGGACCGTTTGCGCTCCGAGCGTCGCGGCCTAGTGATCACCACCGGACATCTGGGTAATTGGGAGCTGCTCGTTTTCGGCTTTGCCGCGCTTTACGAGCCGATGGCGTACCTCGCAAGACCGCTCGACAATCCGCTCGTCGAGGAGCTGACCGTCGCTATCAGGACCCGCCTGGGCAACCGTCCGCTGAACAAGACGAATTCGGCATTGACCGCGATAAGACTGCTCAGGAACGGCGAGTTTGTGGGCGTTCTCTCGGATGTGAACGCACACCCAAAAGAAGGTGTGTTTGTCCCTTTCTTCGGCGTTCCGGCCTGCACGACCGCCGGGCCGGCAACGATGGCGATACGAACGAGATCGCTACTGTATCCGATCTTTTGCGTATTCAACGAGGTCACCGGCCGTTACGAACTCGTGCACGGCAGCCCGATCGAGCCGGCGATGACGGGCGACCGCGATTCCGACATTGCGGTAACGACCGCGGCCTACACGGCCGAGATCGAAAAGGTGATCCGAAAGTATCCGGATCAATGGCTGTGGATACACAAACGCTGGAAAACTCGCCCGAAAGGCGAAGGCCCGCTCTATTGAACATCTATGAAACGCGTAGTCCCGACCATCCTCATCCTGCTCGTCTGCTTAGTTTTCTCAATCGCGGCGCAACAACGGCTGCTGGTTATCGGCGGCGGCGAGCGCCCACCTGATGCGATGAAGAAATTTGTCGAGTGGAGCGCCGGCGCGCGCTCGCGAATACTCGTGATCACATGGGCGAGCGGCGTACCGGAGGAAAGCTTCATTTCACTCCAAAAGGGACTTCAGAGTGCCGGTGCCGGAATGGCGGAGCACGCCCCGGTCCGGCCGCTTGATGACGATCGGCGTGCAAAGTTCATCGAAATGCTCAACAATGCAACCGGTGTCTTCTTCTCGGGCGGAGATCAGAATCGCATCATGGACGTTTTGGCCGACGACGCTCTTCTGCAATTGTTCAAAGCAAAGTACAATTCCGGAACGCCGTTCGGCGGCACGAGCGCCGGTGCCGCAGTGATGTCAGACCCGATGATGACCGGCGAAGCCGATCTGAAGGTCCTTGACGGAAAAAAGGTCGGTGTGCGAAAAGGGCTCGGGCTATTGCCGAACGTGATCTTCGATCAGCATTTCCTGGTTCGTCAGAGGCACAATCGGCTGTTGGGATTGATATTGGAGAATCCGAAAATGCTCGGCATCGGCATCGACGAGGACACGTCGGTGCTGATCGAGGACAACCGGCGGCTAACCGTCGCGGGAAAGACCCAGGTGGTTTTCGTTCACTCGCGTAACGGTCCCCGTTCACTCACCCTGGACCTTTTGGCCGGCGGAGAACGATTCGATCTGAAGAAGCGAAGATCTGCGGCCAGGTGACGACTGTTTTGGGAGGATCACAATGAAGAAGTTCGTCTTGATACTTGCGCTGACATTG
>JAJNPX010000044.1 GCA_021155145.1 Acidisarcina sp.
CGGGCCGACCGATACCGCGTCGGCCGAGATCTCTTTGAGCCTTTTCTCTATATCGGTGCCGCGCAGTGCCTCGATCTCGATCGTCGAACGACGCACGTCCCGGTTCCCGACCGTGCCGAATCCTTTCGAGTAGGCCCGGAAGGCGAGTCCCGAATCGTCATTCAACACGTGCAGAAACCCTTCGGGTTTTGCGATCGAAAACTCCTCGGTTTCGATCACTTCGGCATCAAATGCAGCCGCCGCGTTTCGCTTAATGCGGGTCGAAGCCCAAACCATGAGCGCGACGAGGATCAGGCCCGGGATAAGAAGTTCCATATTATGCGGTCTGTATCTGGATCAGATTCGGTTCTTGTTTTGCGGCAAGCTGCCCGCAAGCGGCATAAATATCGCGGCCGCGAGGTGTCCGGATATATGCGGACACGCCGTGCGATTCCAGGATCTCCTTAAAACGCCGGACCTGATCCGGAGTGGACGGCCGATAATCCAACTGCTCCGCCGGATTGTGCGGGATCAGATTTATCTTCACCTTGCGAAGGCCATATTCTTGCAGCAGTGAGGCAAGCTCGGCCGCCTGCTCATCCGAGTCGTTCACGCCGCCGAGCAGCACGTATTCGAATGTAAAACGCTCTCCGCGTTTCAGCGTCTTTTCAAAAGCCTTTGCCGCCTCCATCAGCTTTTCTATCGGCCACCGTTTGTTTATCGGCATCAGCTTATCGCGAAGTTCATCGTTTGCCGCCGACAGCGAAATTGCGAGGTTCGGCCGTCTTTCGAGATCTGAGAATTCAAAGATCTTCGGCACGATACCGGCGGTCGAGACCGTCACGCGCCCCGGAACTATGAATAGCCCTTTATCGTCAGACATTATTTCCAAAGCCTTGATGAGATTCTCAAAATTCAGAAAGGGCTCGCCCTCGCCCATTGCGACGAGGTTGGTTCCGTGCGGCGTCTCAGATCCTACGCCATATACGTCGTTCAGGACGACGATGATCTGTTCGACGATCTCGCCCGCCGTCAGATTGCGCAAAAGGCCAAGTTTTGCGGTCAGGCAAAAGTCGCATTTCAAAGGGCAGCCGGATTGCGATGAGAAACATATCGTGTCGCGATTCTCAGTGGGGATGAAAACGGTTTCCACCGGATGGCCGTCGTGTGTCCTCATCAGGAACCGCCGCGTGCCGTCGACCGATGTGTATCTTGATTCCACCGTGAGTGACCGGGCCGATGCCGCTTCATACAGCTTTTCCCTCAGGCTCTTCGGCAGATCGGTCATCTCTTCGAACGACATCAGGCGCCGTTGATGCAGCCCGCGAAAGACCTGATCGGCGCGGTACCTCGGCTCACCGAACTCGGCAAAGAGCTCGATGAGTTCCGCTCGCGTATGACCCGTCAGATGCGGCGATCCGATCATCGTATAGATTTTATCGCATTCGGCGAACGCGCGGCACCCGCAGAACTCCGATACCTCCGCCGCGAAATACAGGGCGCCGTCGGGACGCCGCTCGAAATTGCCGCCGACCGGCCCTTGAAACAATATGCGGGAAAGAGCGTAAGATCACACAATGAAACCACTTATCCTGACCTGCGTACTTACTCTTTCGGTTCTCTCGGCAATGGCGCAAACCCCTGCAAATCCGGCTTCGTCGACAGATGCCGACGTCTCGACGCTCGACGGTATAATGAAAGCGGTTTACGACGTGATCTCGGGCGATGCGGGCGTCAAGCGTGATTGGGATCGTTTTCGAACCCTGTTTCATAAGGACGCCCGGCTGATCCCGACCGGAAAGAACCAGCAGACCGGCGTTTACGGTGGAAACGCTCTTTCGCCCGAGGACTATATAAAACGCGTCGAGCCGGTATTTGCGGCGCAGGGCTTTCACGAACGTGAATTGGCCCGCCACGTTGACCAATACGGCAACATCGCGCAGGTTTTCTCGACCTATCATGCCTTTCGAAAGAAGGACGACAAGGAGCCCTTCCTTCGCGGCATCAACAGCTTTCAATTGATGTACGACGGAAAACGCTGGTGGGTCTTGACCATCTACTGGCAGGCCGAAACGCCCGATAATCCCATACCGACCCAGTACCTGAAATAGCATCCAAAGGCGGATCGGCCTCGAATGTACGCTTTGCCGCTGTGTTGATTAGAGAATATGGCAGAGCATACATTGACCCGCACCCTTACACTCGAACTTTCACGCGAGACCGTTTTCGATCTCTTTGCCGATGCCTCAAATCTCGAGCGCATCACTCCGCCCGAGCTGAATTTTCACATCGTTACGCCGCAGCCGATCGGGATGGAAAAGGGTACGCTCATCGATTACGAACTGAGGCTCCGCGGTTTGCCTTTAAAATGGCGAACGGAGATCTCGGTTTGGGATCCGCCGCACGTGTTTGTCGACCGCCAGGTCCGCGGGCCCTACTCGCAGTGGATACACACGCACCGCTTTACCGAGTTCGAGCCCGGCAAAACGCTGATCGAGGATGAGGTGAGATACAGGCTGCCGCTGGAACCGCTCGGCGACGTCTTTCATTTCATCGTGAAGCGGGAATTGAAGTATATCTTCGACTATCGCCAGCGGGCCGTCGCTGAGCTTCTTTCAAAAGACAAAGCGGCTGCGGGAAAAAGCAAGTAGCCCGATGATCAGGCCGTCCACTCGCCGCAAAAGGCCAGGTCGGCACGGCCCGTGATCAACATCTCGCCGTCATCCCGCCATATAAACTCGGTCTTTCCACCTTCGGTTTGAACCGCTACCTCGCGGCCGGTCCGCTTCGTCAGGGCGGAAAGGGCCGCCGCCGCGCTCACGCAGGTCCCTGAAGATGACGTCTCGCCGGCGCCGCGCTCCCATATCTTGATCTCGATGTTCTCGCGGTTGACCACCTTTACGAAAACGATGTTCGCACGCTCGGGAAATATCTCATGCTTTTCCAGGGCACGGCCATATATCCTCCACATCGGGTCAAACTCATCGACGAAGACGCAAGCGACGGGATTGCCGACATTTATCCCGGATACCAGAAACTCCTTGCCGTTCGCCACGACCGGAAGATCGATCACGCTGTCCAGGCTTTCTGTTGTGGCGATAGGTATCTCGCTGCTTTTGAATCTTGGATGGCCGATCTCCGCCTCGAACCAGTAATGCCCCGGCGACATCTCCTCGATGAGACGGTAGTTCTTCAACCCGCTTCTCGTCTCGATCTTCAGGGTCGGTTCGTGCCACAAACCCTTGTAGTAGATATACGACACCGCGCATCGCGTCCCGTTACCCGAAAACCCTGCAAGGCTGCCATCCGGATTTACGATCTCGCAAAAGAAATCCCCATCACCTGCGGGTGTGCGGTCGATGATAGCGATGCCGTCGGACCCGACGCCGGTGTGGCGCTGACAGATGCTGAGCGCGAGGTCTATCTGGTCGAGGCCCGCCCGGATGTTCTCGCGTTCGATCACTATGTAGTCGTTGCCAAAGCCGTGAAATTTACAAAAAGAGATGGTCATTTTTGGGTGCCGTAGTTGTGGTACTAGAATATAAGAGTCCCCGGAGAATTGGTAATGGCACCTCTCATCATCCTTCTTGTGACGTTCGGCCTGCTGTATTCGGCAGATCGGTTTGCTCTCGGTGGACGGCTCGGGCTGTCGTTTGTCGGGAGGGCCTCGATGGCGGCGATGCTGG
>JAJNPX010000459.1 GCA_021155145.1 Acidisarcina sp.
AGATAAAATACGCCGAGAGTGATCTTGGCGAGCGGGCCGATAGAGAGTTTCGAAAGCTTTTTATACGGGTCAGGACACTGCGTTGTGATGAGCCCTAATGGTCGGGTTTCGCCGCTCGTCCGATATTTCTCTGATTTTCGAAATGGGCCGCGATGTCTGTCGCGGCTTTTTTACCGACCAGCGGCGCCATCTCATCGGCGGTGGCCTTCGCTATTCGTTCGATCGAGCCGAACTCGCGCAGCAGTTTCATCTTCCGCTTGTCGCCGACGCCCGGTATCTCGGAAAGTTCGGACGTAAAATCGCGTTTCTCACGCCGTTTGCGATGAAACTCCACGGCGGTCCGATGCGTTTCTTCACGTATCTGCAGAATGAGCCGAAAAGCCAGTGAATTTCTGTCGAAAGGCACGGGCTTATCTTCGCGGCCGCGGATGAGTAAATGAGAGATCTCGTTGTGTCTCTTGGGCGGCTTTACCAGGCCGACCAGCATTATCTGCTCCAGATCAAGAAGCCTCATCGCCGCCGCCGCGGCCGATAGCTGCCCCTTTCCGCCATCGATAAAGATCAGCCTCGGAAGCTGCCCGCCTTCGTCGAGCATCCGCCGGTACCGGCGGAAAACGGCCTCGTGCATGGACGCGAAATCATCCTGGCCCTCGACGCCTTTGATGATGAACCGCCGATAAAGACCGCGCGCCGGCCTCCCGTTATCGAAAACGACGATCCCGGCAACATTCTCCGAGCCGGAGATATTGGAAATGTCGAACGATTCGATCCTGTCTGGAAAGTACGGTAATTCGAGTATTTCCTGGAGTTCTTCGAGCACCTTCTGCGAGTCAGGCTTGAGGACTCGGAACCGCTGTTCGAACGCGACCTTTGCGTTCGTCTCGACGAGCGAGACAAGATGGCGTTTTTCACCGATCTTTGGATGGAAAATGCGAACGCGGCGGCCGCGCCGCTCGGTCAGCAGTTGTTCGAAAGCAGCGCGGTCGCCAAAATCGTTCGGCACGTGGATCTCGAGCGGGACATAGTCGGTGGAATAATATTGGATCAGTACCTCACGGAGGAAGTTGCTTGGATCGAACGAATCATCCTCGGGCAGGTCTTCCCAAAAGAACTCGCGGCGGCCGACAATGCGGCCCTCACGCATAGTAAAAAGCTGGAGTGCGAGACGGTTCTCCTCGCGGTAAAAGCCAAAGATGTCCACGTCGCGTTCGGCGGTATAGGCCATCTTTTGCTGCTCGCCGAGGGCGATCACGGTATTCCGAAGGTCGCGAAATTTTGCGGCGAGTTCATACCGCCCGTCTTCGGAGAATCGCCACATCCTTTTCTCAAGGTCGGCGGCCAACTCACGGTTCTTTCCCTCGAGCAGAGTTTTTACATCACGTGCTGCTTCCTGGTATTCGTCCTGGGTACACAATCCCTTTACGCACGGCCCGAGACACCGCTTCAGGTGAAATTCGAGACATGGCCGGGGCAGACGCCCGTCGATCTCGATATCGCAGGTGCGAAGCTGAAATGCGCGGTTCACGAGGTCCAGCGTCTTTCGTGCGAGCGATGCCGGCAGCATCGGCCCGTAATAGCTCGAACCGTCGCGCACGACCTTACGGGTGATCACGACCTTCGGGAAAGGCTCGTTCGTCATCTTAAGGTGCGGATACTGTTTATCGTCCTTGAGCATGACGTTGAATCGCGGCTTGTGCTTCTTTATCAGGTTTGATTCGAGTACAAGTGCTTCGACCTCGTTGTCGACGACGATAAATTCAAAATCGACGATCTGCCGGACCAGTTGGCGGGTCTTTAGATCGAGATTGCGGCTCGCCTGAAAATATGACCGCACACGGTTTCGCAGGTTCTTCGCCTTCCCGACGTAGATGATCTTGCCCGCGGAATTCTTGTGCAGGTAGATCCCGGCCGAAGCAGGAACCGTCTTCAATTTTTCAGCGATCGTCACTGTATTGATTTTATCGGATAGCGGGAGGGAAGCGAAAAATGCCCGGCCGTCTCATATGAGATGACCGGGCCGAGTGTGGGCAATTCGTATGTTTCTGTTAGCGGACACTCTGGACCGCGGGAAGTAAAAGGCCGATAAGAATTGCGATGATCCCTGTGTTGATTATAAGAAAGTTCGTCATTATTGCGTTCCTCCAGTTATTATTGCTGCCGCTTTCGGCTATGTTAGATGGACGGGGTTTCGAATAGTTTTTGCGAAAAAAAGTTCGCGTTCTATGGAGACGATAGTTACCACAGATCCAATGGTTGCCGCCGAGGTGATAAGATCCGGCGGGACCGCCGCGTTTCCTACCGAGACCGTCTATGGGCTCGGGGCGAATGTCTTCGACGAAGCGGCGATACAGAAACTGTTCGACGCGAAACAGAGGCCGCAGGATAATCCGCTGATCGCCCACATCGGCCATTTGGATCAGCTTGATCAATTGGCCTGCGACATTCCCGGGTTTGCCTGGGACCTGATCGACACATTCTTTCCCGGTCCCTTGACCCTTGTATTGCAAAAAGGCGAGCGGGTTCCGCTGATCGCAACCGCTGGCCTGGAAACGATCGGCGTCCGTATGCCCGGACTTGAACTGGCTCGCGAATTCCTGACGGCATGCGGCACACCGGTCGTGGCACCATCGGCAAATCTCTCGGGACGGCCAAGCCCCACCACGTGGGAGGCCGTTAAGGAGGACCTCGATGGGCGGATCGACTGCATCCTGAAAGGCGATGCGACCGAGATCGGCCTGGAATCGACTGTTGTCGATTGTACCGGCACGGGTCCCGTCGTCCTGCGTCCCGGAGCGATCTCGCTCGAGCAATTGCAAGAGATCGTTCCCAAGGCGTCTAAGGCCTCCGACGCAGACAGCGGCGCCGCATTGAAAAGCCCCGGCATGCGCCACCGCCATTATTCGCCGCGTGCCGCGGTGGTGATCGTCAAAGGCGCAATTCCCCCCGGAGGTCCGGACTCCGCGTTTATTGGGATCGACCAATCGGCCGGGCAATTTAGCAATTCGCTAATACTTTCGAGCGTCGAGGAATATGCCCGAGCGGTTTTTGAATTCTTCCGCGAGTGCGACCGGAGAGGCGTCAAGACGATCTATTGTGAGGCCGTGCCGGAGACGGGCGTCGGGGCAGCATTGATGGACAGGCTGCGGCGGGCAGCTCAGGGCTGACTTTCGCGGGCCGCTATCAGCGAGTTTTCCGAGTTTCTTGCGATAAGCTCTGCGGAAAGCAGAGGGCTCTCAAGGGTCTGGTGCGCCCATTCATTCGGAACCAGGACGAGTACGGTATCGCCTTTTCGGCGGCGGATCTCGTTGAGTATTTCGGCCGGTGAATAGAGCCGCTGCTGCTTTCCGTCTTCGGTCCGGAGAAGCCGCCCGGCGGCATAGAACTCGGCATTGTGTGAGATGGCGTGCTGGCTGAGCACCTCAGCCCCGCTGAAACCACGTGCGTCGGCCTCCGCGATCAGACGTTTGACCGAATCGTTGTCGGCGTACGAGGGCACGGCCGTCAGTAAAAGCGCGATTATCGTGACGAATGTAAGGCCGGCTACGGCGACGATGAGAACGGCCCGGCGGCGATCAGTCCCTGCAAAGCTTTGAACATAGAGTGCGGCGAGCAGAACGCATGGCGGAAGGGAGGGCAAAATATAGCCCGGCAGCTTAGAACCCGAAAAGGAGAAGAAGGCAAGCGGCACCAGAAGCCATGCAAATGCGAAAAGCAAAAGCGGGCGGTCTCCAAGCTGCCGGCTTCCCTCGTCGCTTTTGGATTCACGACCCAAACCGAAAAGCTGCTTTGCGGATGAGTACAGGCCCGCTAAAAAAAAGGGAAGCCACGGTATCGTCATCAGCGGCAAGACCCACAGAAAGAAGTAGAACGGCTGCGGGTGAAAATACTTGTTCGAAGTGTATCGCTGAAAATGGTGCTGGACGAAGAATTCGTCAATGAATGGCAGGCCATGTTTCAGGTACATGGGCAAGTACCACGAACCAGCTACGACAATGGCGAGGGCAGTTCCCCAAAAAAGGCTTAAGATGGCGGTACGGCTCGGCATCTTCCACGCCAGAAAATGGTAGAAAGCAACGATCGCGAACGGAAACACAATACCGACCAACCCCTTGGCCAAGAGCGCGACGCCGATGAAAAAGTAGAACAATGTGAGCGGCAACGGCTTGACGGTGCCCGCAGCCTCGCCCCGGTCGTACAAAAAATAACTTACGAGGGCCGCCGTTAAGGGGAAGGTCAGAATGATGTCAAAGCTCGCCCCGCGGGAGAAAACGATGATCCCGATCGAGGAGGCCGCCATGAGCGCCAGCAGGTCGGCGAAACGGACCACTGAACGGCC